>JAYVGL010000154.1:0-6122 GCA_043772175.1 Pyrinomonadaceae bacterium
CTTCTGCCTTGATCGAACGACAAACTTTCCTCTGTGAACTCTGTAAACTCTGTGTTCTCTGCGGCTGGAACTCTTACAAATTCGGCAGCCAAAAGTCGCGTCCGCCGTCGGAAATTTTCTTCAAACCCAAACCCGAAAGCTGATTTTCGGGAACGCCCAAAAACGTAAAATGCGGCAAATCCGAGACGACGGTTTGAAACCAGCCGTGTTCGGCTAAAATATCGCGCACTTTTGCGTCGGTATTTTCGTTGACATCGAGAGCGAGCATCGAAAGATGCTGCGAAGTTCCCGGCGGCGCGACCGAATAAATAATTGATTTCGACAAATCTTTGCTGAAAAATATTCCCTGCGATTCGAGTTTAAAAATCTCCGGCACTTGCTCGGACGGCGATAATGCGCGAATTTTCGACGCTTCGGCTTCGGTCAGTTTTCCTTTGCCAATCCAATGCGCCAAACCCGGATTGACGCGGCTCGCCCATAATTCGACTGTTCCGCTGTAATCGCGGCGGGCTGAATCTGCGCCGCGCGGCGTGATCGTCAAATTGTTTTGTTCGGCTTTGGCAATCGCGTCCTGCAAGCCTTTCATCGCCGCTGTCTGTAGTTCGACATCAAAACCGCCGATGCTTTCTTTCGATTTTTGCAAACCGTTTTGAAACGCCGAAACTTCTGTTTCCGATTTGAAAGCCACCGTGTTCGGCGGTCTTGCACCGCCGCGTGAGACGAACAACGCGCCGTATTCATTCAATATTTTTCGCCCGACATCATCGGTCGGCATTATAAAACGGTCGGAAAGTTCGGCGATAAATTTTATCGAGACGGTTTTGTTTTTAATGGTCTTTTTCATTTTACAATTGAGTTCGCAATGTCGGCGGCAATCTGCCGACGCTTCAATCTCGAACAATTCTCTTGCTGTTATTGTGACAAACCCTTAGAATGCAAGTAATGAAACGGTTGCTGCAAATTTTTAGAAGAATCTTGCTAAGTGCTTTTTCGCTGCTTATTTTTTCGCTGGCAATCGTCCTTTTATACGAAAATTTCATCAGACGTTATGTGTTTCTGCCGCCCGACTTCGCGGAAAACATCGGCGACCCGACGGAAAAAAAATCCGTTCCGACACCGCTTTCGATTCCGTCAATCGAGCCGCCGACGGAAGTCAATCCGACTCAGCCTCAAAATAATACTATCGCTGGTGCGCCGACCGCTTTAATGATACCGGTTGTCGGAGTTAAGCGGGAACAGCTTCAGGATACTTTCAACGACGCTCGTTCGGAAGGGCGCGTTCACAACGCGATTGATATTATGGCGGCAGGCGGGACTCCGGTGATTGCCGCTGCCGACGGCGAAATCGTCAAATTTTTCGACAGCGAGCGCGGCGGTATCACTATTTATCAGTATAACGCCGACCGGCGGTTCGTCTATTATTACGCGCATCTCGGAAAACGCGCCGATAATCTTAAAGAGAAGGATTTTGTAAAACGCGGAACGATCATCGGCTACGTCGGCGATACCGGAAACGCGGGCGCGGGAAATTTCCATCTGCATTTTGCCGTAACCGTTCTTGATGATCCCAAAAATTTTTTTGAAGGCACGGAAATCAATCCGTATCCGCTGCTCACAAACGCGCTCGAAGCTCGTTGAACCGACCGCCTGACGCGATTCCACATTAATGAATCTCATCGGAAAATCAAACGCTTTCAGGGCATAGGTTTTGCTTGAGGTGAGCGGCTGACAGCAAAGTCGTATCGAATCAAGACTAAATTTATTAAAACGCAAAAATGAAATTTCATTCAAAAAAGATGCCGATTGAAAGGTCAATCGCCGGAGTTTTTTCAATCGGATTGTTGCTCGTCTGTCTCGGCTGTGAACCGCCCGCCCCGACTACAAATACGTCCGCTGCTGTAAATACCAGCGTCGCGCCCGTCAATGTCGCGCCAATCAATTCGTCGAATGTCGCCGTGTCGCCGAATAAAGAATCGCAGTCGAGAATGCCGGTTACTCTGCCGGTTCTGGACGCGATGTTCAGCGAGGAAGATTTCGCCGGCGATCTGAAATCGAAGGCGCAGTTGTCGGACGAGCAAATTGCAAACTTGAAAAAGCTATCGCGCGAGGCGGTGGCTAGCTTGAATGAAGGCGACACGAAGTCGAATAACGGTTCGACCCGCGCCGCAATGGAACGCGCCGATAAGGAAATTCGGGCGATGCTCGGCGAAGAAAAATCCGCGAAACTTTTTGATGTCGTGCGGCAGCGTTGGGCAAATGGAAATGAAGAGGCGAATGACTCTTCCGACAAGTCTTCCAAAGCGAATTCGATTCCGACCGACACGCGCATCGTCGTCAACGCTCCGGCGTATCGAATGGACATTTTTCAGGAAGGCAAACTCGTCAAATCCTACAAAATCGGCATCGGTTATCCCGAATTTCCACTGCCGAGCGGAATGCGAAAAGCCGATACGATAATTTTCAATCCGACGTGGACACCGCCCGATGAGGCTTGGGTCAAAGGTAATGTTCAAGCCGGAAAAACCGTCGCCGCCGGAAGCGCACAGAATCCTTTGGGACCGATTAAAATTCCCATCGGTTTGCCTTCTCTGATTCACGGCGGTAAACAACCCGCTAAACTCGGCGGTTTCGCGTCGCACGGTTGCGTCGGTTTGACTAATCCGCAGGTGCAGGATTTTGCGTTTGAGCTGGGAAAAATTTCCGGCTTGTCGCTCACCGCCGCCGACGTAAAGAACTACGAAAAGCATAAAACCGAAACCAAAAATGTAAAATTGGACAAAGCCGTGCCGGTCGAACTGCGTTACGAAACGATTGTCGTCGAAAACGGAAAACTGAAAATTTTCCGCGATGTCTATGAACGCGGCACGAACACGGAGGAAAATCTGCGCCGCGTGTTGGAAGGCTACGGCGTTTCGCTCGATAATTTGAAAGAAGCCGAGAGGACGAAAATTCTGGCGGGATTAAAGCAAATGGCTCTTGATGCGACCGGACAACCGATTAACGCTGAAAATAATTCACAAACCAACGATAATGTGAAAAGCGGAACGAACGGCAACTCCAAAACGGCAGATGAAAACTCCAACACAAAAAGCAATTCAAACTCGAAAAACGCGAATGCCGACGACGGCAAAGTTACGCGCAGCATCAAAGGCAAAAAAGAAGTTTCCTTCGACATCGCCGAACTAAAAGGCAAAGGTTATCCGTCGCCGGTCGGGATGACGCAGTAACCGAAAGCTGACGAACGGGCGGCTGAAAAGAAATTTCGATGTCGTCAATTATCGAAAAGGCGAATTGACCGAAGATTTAACGGTTAATTCGCCTTTTTATTTATTTTCGTGGTGTGCCTTTATGTATTCTTAACAAAAATTAAACATTGGGAATCCAGAATATCTGCTTGCCGACCGTTGCCGCCTTCAGTCCGAGCGACGGCAACTCTTTTTCTTTCACGCCCAAATAAGTAAAATGCGGCAAATCGCTTTTGACTGTTTGAAACCAGCCGTTCTCCGCCAAAATTTTTCTTACCTCGCGGCTGGCGAATTGTTCGACATCGAGGGCGAGCATAAAATTATGCTGCGACGCTCCCGGCGCGGCGACGGAAAGCAAAATAGATTTCGACACTCCTTTGCCGAAAAACCAACCCTTGCTTTCCCATTCTAAAACCTTCGTTACCTGATCTCGAACATCCGATTTTTTAACTTTGTCCGCCTCCGATGCGGATATTTTCTTTTGTCCGACCCAATGAGCGAGTCCGGGAATGAATCTCGAATTCCAGAGCGTCAGCGTCTGGGCGAACGACCGTTTGGCGGCAAGCGTGCCGCGCGGCGAAATCCGCAGATTTTTTCGCGCCGCGTCCTGTTCCGCTCTGAGCAACGCTTCCAGCGCGGGTTTTTGCAGGATAACTAAAACGCCTTCGATTTGCGCGGATTGAGGATTGGCTCGAACTTGATAATCCTGCATTTCGGCTTCATCGGAAAAAATACATTTGAACGGCATTTTGACGGCTTTCTCGGCGGCAAAAATCGCACCGTATTCGCTGAAAATCCTTTTCGCCGTCGCGTCGCTTTCGACCGGACAAACTTTTTTTAAACTCGCGCCGCCCGCCGTCTCAAGTTTGTCTTTTACCAGAACCTTAAAATCCGCCGTCGGAAAAGTAGCCTGCGAATGCGTCTCGAAGCAATCGAAAAACGCGGCGACGACCAGACAAATCGAAAGTGTGACTTTTTTTAGCAGCATAAATTATTAAAGGTTGCCGACGAGTCGAGCGTCCCGTCCAGAAAGTTAACTGTCAAAAATTATAACCATTTCTGCCGACAATACAAATAATAACCGCATTTCCGTTAAAAAATTGCGGAGCGACGGATTTTCAGAAACGAATCGAGTTGCCGGAAAAAATCAGGGCGACAATTCTCAATTCGATTCGGTCGTGTGAATCGAGCGGATGCGCTGGCGGGCTTTTTTCGAGCGGCGAATCGGGTTGCGGCGTTTCAGACTCGTTCCTGCCCAATCGGAAACCTGGCGGAGCGGATGCCATTCAAAACTTTCGAGCGGCAGAACCTCGCTCGACGAATCTTTCAGTTTCAAAGTCCCGAACGCGAAGAAAAATATCACGGCGTTAAAAATCGCGCCGAATAAAACGACGAACCAGCCGGGAACCAGACCGACCGAGGCGCGTTGGAGAAAAATATCAAAAACCGTCGTTTTCGGATCGGTCGAGACAATCGGAAACGGATGAATGTAAACTTTCAAACCCCAGCTCAACGCCAGAAGTATGAAAATCCACAGATAATTGCTGCGGAGTCGCCTGCCGACGGCTTCCCATTCGCTGATCGTAAAATGCGGCGAAAGCAAATCCGCCGAGATATGTTCCGCCCATTCCTTGTCCGGCGGCAGCGTCTGGTGCGACAGCATCGGGGCGAAATAACCGGTTTCGAGAACGCGGACGCGGTTCGCCCAAACCTCGTAATAACGATAACGCCGCGCTTCCATAAAAAGGAAGATCGTTACCAGAATCGAGTTGATCGGAATCGCAAAATGCGGATTGTCGGGCGAACTAAAGACGAACGAAAGCGTCGCGCCCGCCGTAATGACAGCCCAGTTGGTCGTCGCGTCGAGCCGCGTCCGCCAGACGTTCGACCGCTGGACTTCGCCGCGATAAAAATGCACCATCGCCGTATTGAATTCGGCGGGCGCGAGCTTTTGCGGAATCGTCAAAGGCGTGGCTTTCGGTTTTTCACTGCGGGCGCGAACCTCTTCGGCAAGCGTGCGAAAGTCGCCGTTTCCGTTAAGCGGTTTGGGTGGTGTTTCGTCGGAATCTTTGAATGCTTCACTCGTGAACCGAACTTCGTTTTTCATAACTCGTCTTCGGGGAGAATTGGAGTTAAGGCAAATGGTCTCTCCAATAAACATTAAACAACTATCAAGGTCATTCTGCAAGGAATTAACCCGCTCCCGGTTAAGTTTTATTTAATTCGCCGCGCTTGACACATCGGTTGCATAAAATCTATATTTCCTGTTTGCCGTTCGGTCGCCGGATAAAATGAATTTCGATGTTTGAGCAAGACGAATACTGGATGCGAAAGGCGATTGAAGCGGCGGAAGCAGCGCGGGACTTGGAAGAAATCCCGATTGGCGCGTGTTTGATTGATGCCGGCGGCGAACTTTTAGCCGTTGCCGGAAACCGCACGATCATTCTGAGCGACCCGACGGCGCACGCCGAAATACTGGTTTTGCGCGAAGCGGGCGCGAAAATCGGCAACTATCGTTTGACGGAAACCACGCTTTATACGACGATAGAACCTTGCGCGATGTGCGCGGGCGCACTCGTCAACGCGCGAGTTAAAAGGTTGGTTTTCGGAGCGCACGACGAACGCTTCGGCGCGGCGGCAAGCGTTTTTCAGATTTGCGACACGAGTTCTTTGAATCATCGAATTGATATTACGGCGGGCATTCTCGCCGACGATTGCCGGAAACTGATGCGGGATTTTTTCCGCGCCCGCCGCAATCTAAAATCAATTTGAGAAAACATATTATTTGCGGAGAGGTCGCATAGTGGCTTAGTGCACCGGTCTCGAAAATCGGAGTGCCGGAAACGGTACCGTGGGTTCAAATCCCACCCTCTCCG
This sequence comes from Pyrinomonadaceae bacterium, assembly GCA_043772175.1. Classification (GTDB taxonomy): domain Bacteria; phylum Acidobacteriota; class Blastocatellia; order Pyrinomonadales; family Pyrinomonadaceae. The sequence goes on from JAYVGL010000154.1 coordinate 6,122, forward strand.
C
>JAYVGL010000155.1:0-14951 GCA_043772175.1 Pyrinomonadaceae bacterium
CTCCGGTGCGGCGGCAAACGGCGCGGTAGTCGGCGAATACGTTTTTGACGGAGGTTTATTCACTATCGGAAGCGATGCCGACAGCACGATTGTGCTGCCCGAAGCGGCGGCGGAACAAGCCGTCGTCGTTCAGGAGAAAGAACACCTAACGCTTTTTAATCGCTCCGAAGGAACGATTTTCAACGGGCAGAATCTGCGCCGCGAATCAATGCAGCCGCTCGCCTCCGGCGATGAAATCAAAATCGGCGATCACTCGATCAGTTTCATTTCAGTAAATTCGGCGGGCGCGAACGGCAGCCGCCGCGCCGGTTTCGCCGCCCCGGCCACCGCCGCGCCGCCGGATATTTTCGCTACCTCCGAAGACCTCGCCGTCGCACATCTCGCGCCGCCTTTGGAAGTCGAACGCGACAAACCGCAAATCGTCGATCAGCGCGAAAATAAGCCCGCACCGCCGCCAATAAAAAACACGCGAAACTTTGCCGATGTGCTGAACGCTCTGCGAACCGAAGAAGACAGTTTTTACTTCATCGTCGAAAACGGCAGACAGGAAAACCGGCGCATTCCGCTTGAAAAAACCGAGATGCCGCTCGGCACAAACGCCCACGGCGAAATCTGCGGGACGGCGGCGGAAATCAGTGTTTTATACGCGATTCTGCGAAAAGACTGGAGCGGCATCATCATCGAAACCCAGCGCACGGGAGTGGTTTTCGTCAACGGCGAAGCGTCGGCGACGACGCGGCGTTTGCGAAACGGCGACATCGTGAGCTTTAACGCGGCGCGGCGGCAAAGCGACAAAACAACACCGTTTTTGAAACTCCACGAACCGAGTTCGCTGGTCGCTCTCGAATCGCTTCTGGAAAACCGCGAGCGCGGCGAAGGCATTCGGAAGAACTTGAACGGCGCGGGCAATCCTAACTTAACCGAAACTGAAAACATCACGCCGGACGAACCGGAGATGCCGTTTGCGGAACGCCGTTTTTTCGGATATTTTAATTTTTTTGAAATCGCGGCGATGATTATCGGAACTTTGATCGGCGTGGTTCTGATGTTTCTGCTGTTGGAGTATTTCGTCGGCTGAAGCTGCGCCGATCATCGAGCAGACACAAATTTTATATGGCGAATTCGACATTCTCCGTCGGCAAAATTTACCGGGACATCGCCGGCGGCAATGTCTTGAAAACGATTGCGCGGCATTCCGATCTACTTTTTCCAATCGGCGTGATGCTCGCCATCGGCACGTTTTTTATCTCGATTCCGACCGCTCTGATTTCGATTTTAATCGTTCTCAATCTCGCCATCGCCTTCGTCATTCTCGGAACCTCGCTGTATATTTCCAACCCTTTGCAACTGACGGCTTATCCGACGATTCTGCTGATTACAACTTTGTTTCGGTTGTGTCTGAGCGTGTCGGTTTCGCGCAGCATTTTGCTTCACGGCGACGCGGGCGAAGTCATCGAATCCTTGGGGAAAACGACGGCAAGCGACAGTCTCATTGTCGGCGCGGTGATGTTTCTGATGATTCTCGTCGTCCAATTTATCGTTGTCGCCAAAGGCGCGGAGCGCGTCGCCGAAGTCGCCGCCCGATTTACATTGGACGCGCTCCCCGGCAAACAAATGTCTATAGATGCCGAAATGCGTTCGGGTTTAATTCCCCAGGAGCAAGCCAGAAAACTGCGCTCGGAATTACAGCGCGAATCGCAGTTTTACGGCGCGATGGACGGCGCGATGAAGTTTATCAAAGGCGATTCGATTGCGACGATTGTGATTGCGATGATAAATATCGTCGCGGGTTTGGCGACGGGCGTTTTCTCTAAAGGAATGCCGATTGGGGAAGCGGCGCACAAATACACGATTTTGACAGTCGGCGACGGTTTAGCCGCACTGATTTCTTCGGTTTTAATCACGTTTTCCGCCGGAATCGTCGTTACTCGCGTAACCAGTTCGGATGAACCGTCGAACATCGGCGGGGACATCGCCCAACAACTTCTCGGCAACCCGAAACCTTTAATGATCGCTTCCGGGTTGCTTTTCGCGCTGGCACTTTTGCCCGGAATGCCGGGAATTCCGCTGATAACCGTCAGCGCGATTCTCGGCGGCGCGGCGTGGCTGGTTTACCGCCGCCAAAAACAAACCGCCGAAGTCGAACGCGCGATGAAAGCGGGAACGGGAGTCGGACACGACGATTTGCAGCCGACCTTCGCCGTTCCGCTGGCGGTCGTCGTCAGTGCGGGAATCACGCATTTGATTGACAAAAATACGGCACAGGGCAAGCGGTTTCGCTCCGAACTGCCGCAGCTTCGTTCGGCGATTTATTACGATTTGGGCGTGATGCTGCCGTCGGTTCACGTCAGCGGCGGCGCGCCTCTGGAAGAATCGCAGTATTTCATCGCCGTCAAAGAAGTTCCGGTGGTTTACGGTTCGATCAGAAAAGATTCGGTTTATGTGAACGACTCGGCGGAAAACGTCGCGGTTTTCGGACTCGACGGCGAGGACGTTCGCAACCCGGCGGATTTGCGTCCCGGCTGCTGGATTCCGGTTTCGCAGCGAACCGTCGCCGAACTCGCGGGTTTGAAAATTTGGGAGCCTTCGGAAGTCATTACACTGCATCTTTCGCGGGTGATGAAACGCTACGCGCACGAGTTTATCGGCATCGAGGAAACGCAGGCGTATATTGACTTTGCGGCTCGCGGTGTCCCGAAACTGGTCGAGGAAGTCGTCCCGAAAGTCGTCGGTCTCGCGCAGGTCAACGACGTTCTGCAACGATTAGTGCAGGAAGGAATTTCGATCCGCGACATCAAATCAATTCTCGAAGCCTTGTCCGAGTGGGGCAGAATCGAGAAAGACCCGACGCAGTTGACGGAATACGTTCGCGGGGCGATGCGGCGGTATATTTCGTTTCGCTTCGCCGGAGTCCGCGAAACTTTGTTCGTGCAAATGCTCGACCCGGAAATCGAAGATGTCATTCGCGGCGCGATCCGGCGCACTTCGACGGGAACCTACCTGTCGCTCGACCCGAACGTCGCGCACGATATTCTGGAAGCGATTCGCCGCGAAATCGAGCCTTTGCCGCCGACCGCGCAGAAACCGATTATCATTACCGACGCGGAAGTTCGCCGTTTCGTCCGCAAAATGGTCGAACTCGAATTTCCTGAATTAACCGTTTTGTCGTATCAGGAACTCGCGCCGGAATTGAACATTCAGCCGGTCGGCAGAATCTCGATGCGCCTGCTTTCCGGCAGTCAATACGGCGAACTCGACGCGGAAAATTATCTGGCGGCTTCGTCCGCCGTCTGACTTTTAACGGAAAAACAAAATTTAATTAACCGTCGCGGCGGCTGCCAAACGCCAGCCGTTTAAGGAGTTTTGGGAAAATGAATGCTTATATAGAAATCGCCCGCGATGCTTTGTGGCTGGTAATCTGGCTGTCGCTTTTTCCGCTGATCGTCAGTTTGATCGTCGGTTTGCTCATCGGTTTTTTTCAAGCTCTGACGCAGATTCAGGAGCCGACTTTAACTTTTGTCCCGAAAATTATTGCGACGATTCTGACGATCATCATCACCGCGCCTTTTATGATGAATCAACTGATGACGTTCAGCGGCAGAGTTTTTGAGTTGATGATTAAGGCGAGTCAACAGAATTGAGAGATCAAATCTATTTAACGTGAATCAAGAGCAAAAAACACTCTGCGTTCTCTGCGCCTCTGCGTGAAAAAACTGTTTCAAAAGGGCGGATATTGTTGATGGAACGCAAAACATTTTCACGCAGAGGCGCAGAGGGCGCAGAGAAAATACTTTGAAATTTTGAAATAACGAAAAGTTTTCACTCTCAGTTTGCGTCATCGGTCATTCAGAAAATAATCGCTCGAATGGAAGAACTCCTAAAATTATTGGAAACGGTTTTGCGGATTTTCGAGGTTTCGACGAGTCCGCAGACTTTTCTGGTTTTGGTCGGATTGAGTTTTGCGCGGCTCGTCTCCTTTTTTTCGATTGTGCCGTTTTTCGGCGGCGCGGCGGTTCCGGCGCGGGTTAAAGCGGCAACCGCGCTGTCCCTTGTCATTATTCTTTATCCGTCTCTGGAGGCAGGCGTTCCGGCAAATCAATCGCTCGGATTCGGCGCGGTTGGTTTTATCGCGCTGCTGGCAAAAGAAGTTTTCGTCGGCTTCACCCTCGGTTTTATCGCGTCGCTGATTTTTGAAGCCGTGCAGGTGGCGGGCAGAATCGTGGATTTTCAGCGCGGTTCGACGATGGGCGAACTTTATGCGCCGCAGATGCAGGCGCAGGTTTCCGAACTCGGACAATTCAAACTGCAGCTGGCGATTGTGCTGTTTATTGCTGTCGGCGCACACCGTTTGTTCATCGGTGCGCTGCTGCAAAGCTACGAATTTATTCCCGCGCTAAGTTTTCCGAATTTCGGCGCGGGCTGGTCGCCCGCCGCCGAATTGATCGTAAAAATGACGGCGAGCGTTTTGTCAATCGGTTTGCAGCTTGCCGCACCCGCTCTGGTCGCACTGCTTTTGACCGATTTATTTTTCGGCATCATCAACCGCGTCGCGCCGCAGATTAACGTCTTTTTTCTGAGTATGCCGGTTAAAATGCTCGTCGGAATCATCGTGCTTTTGATAATTCTGCCGATGCTGGCGATGCGGATGGAATTTTTTTTCGGCGAAGCCTACAAAGCCTTTGAATACGCGATTCGACTCGGCGGAACGGGCAGTTAAATTGCAAAATGTCGAAGCCGGAGAAATATCACCTTCAAAAACTGCTTGAATGGCGGGAACGCGCAAAGCAGAACGCCGTCGAAATTCTCGCCCGCAAATGCGCTCGACTCGAAGCGGCGGAAAGGGAATTAACGGCGCGGGAGAACGCCGTCGCCGTTTGTCGAGAAACGCAGCGAAACGCGCAGACGGCGATGATTGAAAAATCGGCGGACGGCATTGAAAACCATAAGCTGATCGTTCATCGCCGGCATTTGACTGATTTGCGCGAGCGCGAAATCGAACTGCTCGCCGCCGCCGAACAGCAGAAAATCGTCGTCTCACAGGCTGCAACGGAAGTCGAAAAAGCACTGGAGGTGCTGACCGAAGCGACTAAAGAATGGCGGACGATTGAAAAACACCGCGAAAATTGGCGACACGAAAAACTTCTCGCCTCGAACCGGAAAGAGCAGAAAAACAACGACGAAACGGCGGCGATTCTTCACGAACGGAATAAAATCGAATAGGATTGACGAAACGGGAAATGGCGAATGAACAGACAGATTTAATCCGGCAATGGCTCGAAGGAGAAGTTTCTTTGGGCGCGGCGGCGGATTGGAACAAAGACGAAATCCGCATTATTTCGGAAATCGCCTATTCGCTCGCCCAGCAGGGTCGTTGCCCGGAAGCCGTCGTGATTTTTGAGGGTTTATTGGCAATTGCGCCCGCCACTGCTTATTTTCAAGCCGCGCTCGGCGCACTGCATCTGCGTCTGAAAAATTTGGCGAAGGCGATTGAACATCTGGACGCGGCTTTGAAAATTGAGGGAAAAGATGTCGTTTCTTTAGTCAACCGCGGCGAAGCGCATCTGCTCGGCGGCGAAGTCGAACGGGCGCGGGAGGATTTGGAAAACGCCCTGCAAATCGCCGCCCGCCAATCGAAAAACGAAACGGACATCAACAACGAAACCGCTTTGACCGTCAAACGCGCCCGCACTTTGCTGCAAGTTCACAAAATCTAGATCGGTTCGGATTGATCGGCGGTTTGCGCCAACAGTGCTTTTTCAAAAACTCTAAGTTGCGTTTCCAGCCGCGCGTCAATCGTTCCCGACGCGCTTTCGATCAAACAGCCGCCTTGTTTGATCGCTTGGTCGGCGACGAAATCCAGAAATCGCGCCCGCCCGAAAGCGTCAATCCGTTCACGCATTTTTTCGACCAGCGGCAGATCGGCGACGTTGACGCGCACCGTCATCAATTCCTGCTGCCGCGCCTGCCGCAACGCCGTCAAAACGATTTCGCCGCGTGTCGCCTCGTCCGACTCGATTTCGCGCCCGATAATTTTTTCGGCGATTTTCACCGCCAGCTTCAAAACGTCGCGCTCGACCGAAATCAAAGCCCGTACGCGCTGTTCTTTTGCCGCCAGAATGTTTTCGAGTAATTCCTGCGCCGCTTCTTCGCGCCCGCTTGCGTAAGCCTCCCGGCGAATCGTTTCGGCTTTTTCGTGCGCCTCGCATAAAATTTTTCGCGCCGTTTCTTCGGCGTTCAGAACTTGATGCTTCAAAATTCTGCCGAAGAAGATCGAATCCACGCGGACGTTTTTGCGTTTGATGATTTTGGAACTAGCGTTGGTCGGAAGCGTTGAATTTTCGCTCATAAATTTTTCACGACTTCATTTGAAGCAGCATTTTTCGCCGATCTTCTACGGTTTCTCAACGCCCGCGCCGCGAAAAATCGTCGCGGCGGTTTGTTCGACTTCCGCGCTGATTTCGCGCCGCAGATCGTGCGGCGCGGCGCGGCGTTGTTCGGCAATAATCTTCGGCAACTGCGGCGCGGCTTCGAGCGGCAGCTTTTGATTAGTGTAAATAACGCGCTCGTTTTGACAGTCGCAAAGGGCGATGCCGACTAGATGTATGCCGAGTAAATCGAGCATCGCCGCCGGTTTCGATTCGATTTCGAGCATCGTCTTGACGAGATTTCCGGCGAACGCCAGCCGCGCCTCCGCCATTTTCGGCAAACCTCTCAACTGCGCGGCGACGGCGTTCGCGTCTTCCGCCGAAAAACGCCGCAGAAACGCCGCCACCAATTCGACCGCTTCGATTTGCAAACAGGCGAGCGCGACTTCACGAATGCCCGCGAGCCGTATCAAAAGTGCCGTCTGCGCCCCGCTCAAACGGTCGAACGCCGTCGGCGCGGGCAAATCGCGCAGTGCCACGAAATTTTCGGCAAAGGCGCGGCGAATCGTTTTGTCCAGTGCTTTCGGTCGCCGATTATTTTTCGGCGGCTTATCCGGCGAAAAATCAATCGCCTGAAGATGTTTGGGCAGCAGCGATTCAAAAACGATTTTTTGCACGGCGGGAGATTCTTTGCGCCACGCCTCCGCGACGTGAGACCAGTGAACCGCCGCGTCAATCAAATGTTCGTCAGTCCCGATTTGACGCAGAATTTCGGCTTGCCATACGACTTTTTCATCCGCCGATTTATTTTGATAAGCGGTTTGCAGATGTTTGAAATTCTGCGATTCTTCTTCGGTCAGATGCGCGAAGACGCTTGAAAAGTCGGCGTGTGCCGCATCATCGGGAAAATTCGCATCGGTCGTTTCCGCGGTGTTTGCTGCCGACAACTTCTCACTCGCGCCGGATTTGACGGCGAGGGCGAGGAAGATTTCCAATCTGTCGGGTGGTTGATTCGGCATTGCAATTATCTGACGGCTTTTTAGTAATCTTCAGCGTCGGCGGCGTTTAAGACGTATTTGCCGCCGGTGTCGAGTCCGGCAGTTTCGATGGTTTCGGGAAATTGCGTGTTTTCGGTTTCCGCCTTTCTTCTGCGTCGTCTGACGGCATACCAAATCGCGCCGAGGGCGGCGACGAGCAGGACGAGCAAAGCACCGCCGAGCGCGAAAATCATATTGCTGCGCCGCTGGGCGTTCAATCTTTCAACCGGAATTTCACGGAGAATCTGCTGCGAAACGCCGACGCTGACGTTTTCCGGTTTCAAATTCGATACGCTGCCCGCCACCAGAGTCTGCACGGTGGAAGTCGCAAACTTCTGTTCGGTTTCGGTTTGCACGATTGAAACGGTCGCCGTCGGCGGCGTTTTTTCGAGACTCATAAAATCGTTGTCGGGCTGGGCGACGATCACGCTGACGCGAATCACGCCGGGCAAAGTATAAAGGTGATTTTCGATCTGCATCTCTTTTTCCCGGTTCTGCCGTTTTTTCACTTCTTCGGACGATTCCATTCCGTAGGCGTTGGTCGGCGGCGGCAAAGCAGTTTTGCTGCGCGGCAGTCCGTGATCATTGAGGATTTGAATGGCGACCGCCGCTTCGCCTTCGCCGAACCAGCCTTCGTCAACGATAATGCTCCAGCCGGATTTTTCGTCGGTTTTCGGCTTTTTTTCAAAGTGCAGACGATTGGAATATAAAATGTCGGACATCCGGTTGGCTTCGGATTCGTCATCGGTTTCGGCGATGCTCTTTTCGCCGCAGGCGGCGAGCGAGCCGACCGCCAGTAAAATGAAAATTGATGCGTGAAAACGCCGCCGCCGATTGTTTCGCATATTGGTCAGATGTTCAAAAACTTTATCAAAGCATAAAATTGTAATAAGATAAAGACAAAGCAAGCCGAAATTATCTTCCCCCGAAAGCGTTTCCCGAAAGCGATGAACAACAATTGGTTGAAAGAGAAAAAAAAAGCCGAACGCGATTGGCTGATTGAGAAACACAAACCGCTGGTCTTGCATTTGGCGAAGAAGGTTTCCAACAGTCTGCCGTTCGCGCCCGAATTTGAAGATTTGGTCGCTTACGGGCAGCTCGGTTTGATCGAAGCGAGCGAGCGGTTCGATGCGACGCGCGGCAACAGTTTCGGAACTTTCGCCTTTTACCGAATTCGCGGCGCAATTTACGACGGTTTGCGCGAAATGGGCGCGATTTCGCGTTCGCGTGCGTTTCGTTTCGCCGCTAACGCCAATGAATTGATGATGACCGAAGCCGACGACGCGATTCACGAAACGGGCGCGAACGTGGTTGACGACGAAGTAAAATCAATCGAAAAACTGGTTGATAATTTGATTCCGATTTATTTTTTATCGCTTGATGCCGAAGGCGCGATGGAAGTCAGAGACGACGCGGCTTTCAAACACGCTGATTACGAACAGCGCGATTTGCTTGAAGCAATCAAACGGGTTTTGGACGAAATCGAACCGGAAGAATGTGAATTGTTGAAAAAAATCTATTTTAAAAATCTTTCGATGACCGAATTGGCGGCGCAGATGGGCGTAACGAAATCCTGGGTTTCCAGGCTTCACGCCCGCGCCGTCAAACATCTGCAAACGGCTTTGAAAAAACGCGGCATCCTGGATTCGAGTTAGGTTCATCAAATCCGTGCGTGAAATTTAACAAAATAAGTTTAGTCCGTATCTACGATTTACGCTGACGGAAAAAAGACTTCGGAATAGCCGACAGCTAAAACCACGTTACAATCTGCCGGTTATTCCGAAATAATAAACCTGAAAAATTCGAACGGCGCAACATTTGAAACCCGCTGTAAGTTTTAATTTGAGGAGCTTTAAGTTTTGACAAAACCGCCGAATCCCAACGAAAAATCAACAAAATCGCGGATTGTTCCGTTTACCGCTGCCGGAATCGTCTGTTTCGGCTTGGCGATAATTTTAGGCGTGGGCGTTTGGTCTCTGTTCGGGACAAAACATCGGCTCGCGCCGGAAAAAGAGTCGGTCGCCGTGCAAATTAGCAATCAAAATTCGGCAATAGAAAATTTCAATTCCGTCTATAACTCAAACGCGCTGATTCCAATTTCGACCCCGGAAGTTAACAAAACTCCGGCGGGCGAGATTTCTATTGACGGCGGCGAAGTGATGCTCGGCGGCACCACGACGGAATTGCCTTTGCGCCGCGTTGCCGTCGCGCCGTTCAATATCGGCGAAACAGAAGTTACCAACGAGCAATACGCCGAATTCGTCGCGGAAACCAAACACCAATCGCCGACGGGTTGGAAGAACAACAAATTCCCGAACGGCGGCGCGTCCGAGCCGGTCGCCGGTGTCAGTTGGGCGGATGCGAACGATTACTGCGAGTGGCTTTCGCGGAAAATCGGCGCGACGGTGCGCCTGCCGAATGAAGCCGAATGGGAATTGGCGGCTCGTGGAAACACGAATTTCGTTTATCCCTGGAGCGGCGATTGGAACGACGAAGCGGCGGAAAGTTCGGAAACAAGAGGCAGAATACGTCCCGTAAAAAGTTTCCCGAAAGGGCGTTCCGTCTCCGGGGCATACGATATGATCGGCAACGTCTATGAGTGGACGAGCGATTTATACGTTGACGAATTCGGCAAACCCGTTTTATACGAGAAGACGAATCAGCGAGTGATCAAAAGCGGCGCGGCTGATGTCAGCCGCAAAAAACTGACGACGAAATTTCGCTTGTTTCGCCCGGAAGATAAACCGTCGAAACTGCTCGGATTTCGGTATGTCGTAGTGCGTAAATAAATCCGCTATACGGCGGAAGTCCGCACCGGATAAAAAAACTATTTAACGGAAAACACTTCCGGCTGGCGGGCGTGTTTCGGCATTTTCAAAAGGAGATTTCAGTAAATATGTTTGAACGAAAAATTAAATTATCGGCAGTGATTTTCTCAGCCGTTTTAACCTTCGGCGGAACGATTTTCGCCCAGACGATCAACGACGACTTGAAGCCGTCGGTCAGTCCCGCAAAACCCGCTGCGGCAGTTAAATCGCCCGTTAAGCCGAACGTCAAAGCGAGCGTCAAAGTAACCGCCAAAACCAGACGAAAAAGCGGCAGACAGTCGAAACAAACTTCCGGCAAAGCGGACAATGCGGCGGCTAAACCGGCGCGGAGTTCCGACGCATACACTTTCAGCGCGGAAACGCCCGAACAGATTATCAATCGTTATATGAGCTTCCAGCAGTCGGCGAGCGTTACCGTTCGGGACTGGAAGAGCGTCGTCGTGCAGACGACCAAGACTTTGCAGGAAGACCCGAATCAATCAACGGCGAAAGCTCAATCGCTGATCGCGCAAGGGCAGATCGCTTATAACGAACGCAGTTATCCGATGGCGGCTTCGTATTTTAAATCGGCGTTGCAGATGCTGCCGGCATCTTCTTTACCGAAATATAGTCTGGGAAAAGTTTACTTAGCGAACGGGCAGGCGAAAGCGGCGGAACAAGCCTTCAAAGACGCGATTGATCAAAACGAAGGTTTCGCGCTGGCTTACAAAGGAATCGGCGATGCTTTGGCGGCGCAGGGCGAAAATAAAAAAGCCGTAAAGTATTACAGGAAAGCAACTGAAGTGAGCATCCGAAAAGGCTCGCTGCCGTAAATTACAGACGATTCTCAAACGAAATTCGACAGCATTTTAGAATCGGCGGCGACTTCCCCGAAACTTAAACGGACGCGGGAAGATTCGGGCGAACAGCGGCACGAGAGCGAAAAAAAAGGCGAGAAAAACGTCGTCGCTGCACCAGACATAAATTGAGTTCTCCCGCAAAAGCCGTTTTCACACTTAAATACTTAATCGAGTGGTTTCATCGCCGATTATCGGCGGACTCAAACCGATATTTCCAAAGAAAATACAAATATTTTGAGAAAATAGGAAACTTTTTTTCACACCTGCCGATAATGTGGAAGTAACAAAGGAAATCTGAATTTGACACGCTCGTAAGGTGGTCGCATCGGGCAGGTTAGTTGAAATAGAAAAAGTCGAGAGAATCCTAAGGTTAAATTGTTCTGAAGTTTGAACCCGGATTTGATGGATTGAACTAAATTTAGTCGAGTTAAAAGGGGAATTCGGCAAAGTTTAGATCAATCCATCAAATCCGGGTTCAAACTGTTTATCAGTCAAGCAGCAATTCATTTTTCGGCTTCGCTATCGCCCCGACCAAGCATTACACCCGCCATTTATTGTTTCGCAAACGGCAAAAAACTGTATAATGCGAATCAGCAACCGTAATAAACATTGAAACAATCCGGTTTTCCCGTTTGTGGATTGATCGCAAAAATCACTCCGGCAAAAAGTCGTAACCGATATGAATTTTTCGCAAGCAAAAGAAAAGAACGTGCCGCCGGGCGAAAAAAAGTCAGCCGACCCTTTTGCCTCCGATATTTTCGCCGTCCCGCGTGTCGAAGAAAATTCCGCGCCGGAAATCGCGTCGGTTGACGAGATCGGGAATTCGCCGAATCGCGCTTGGCGTTTGCCGAAAGCGGCGCGTCCGGCGATTGACTGGAACGAGTTACAGCGAAATCTGCCGCCCGATTTCTCCGCCGACTTACCGCGAATGCTCGCTAGCGCGATGGCAAAATATCTCAATTTCGGCGAAAGTGATCCGGTTGAATTTTTATTTTTAATCGAACGCGAAACGAATAAATTCGGCGAAACTAACGATAATTCGTGGTGGCTGAACATCGGCATCGAAACGAACGAAGCTGAATTCGCCGTCGAAATCAGCGATGTTTTCGCGGTTTGGCTGGTTGACGCGATGATCGGCGAAGAGAAATCCGAATACGCGCCGAGCCGCGAACTTACGCTGTCCGAAATCGCCGTCCTCGAATTTCTCGCCGTCAATCTGACGCACGAAGCCAACCAAATCGTCCGCGCGCCGCTTTTTAAGTTTCGCGGTCTGAGCCGGCAAATTCCTGTCCGGGCGCGTCAGAACGACGCTTCCGAAAACTTTCTGCTCGTTTCGAATTGGCAGACGGTTCACGGTTTTCTCAACAGCATCGTCAAAATTTACGTTACGCCGGAAACCTTCGACGCTTTGCGGGCGGACGAAAACCGGCTTTTGACCCCGCCGCCGCGCCGCCGAATCGTTCGGGATTCTCTTAAAAACCGCGTCGCCGATGTTCGGGCGCGAGTCTTTTTAGGCGCGGCGCAGATGACGCTTGCCGACCTCGCCGGACTGGAGACGGGCGATGTCGTGCTGCCGGAAAACAACGGTTTTTCAATGGCGGGCGGCGAACTGCGGGGCGGCGCGGAAGTCTTTTTAGGCGACGGCGAGCGAGTGAAAATCGGCGGCGCGTTCGTGTCGTCGGAAACCGAATCGCCGTTCGAGTTTGGAGAAACGGTTGGCGGCGATGATAATAAAATTTTAGTGCGCCGCGTCAAATCAAATCGCGTTTTGCGGATTGCCGTCAAGCGTTTTGAAGAATTCGGCGATCCGCAATCGCCGGAAAAATCTATGTCGAACGAAACAGTCAAAATAACCGAGCCATCCGCCGATAACGGCGAAGGCGGCATCGCTCTGGAAAATCTCGCCGTCACTCTGCACGTCGAACTCGAAGCGCGGCGGCTCAGTTTGGCGGAAGTCGGAAATTTGCGAATCAATCAAATTATCGAATTGGGCGTGTCCGCCGCCGATCCGGTGAATCTTTTGATTGACGGAAAAGTCGTCGCTCGCGGCGAACTCGTCGAGGTCGAAAACCGGCTCGGCGTGCGAATCGTTCAGATACTGCGCTAAAAAAAGTGTTAAATTTTCCGTTCGGTTTTATTCTTTTATTCTGGCAGACGACGGAAATTACGCCGCTCGTCAGCTGGCTCGATATTCTGTGGATGCTCCTTCAGACGGCGTTCGCGCTTGCGCTGGTGTGCGGTTTGGCGATTCTGATTTTCCGTTATATTCTGCCGAAACTCAACGTCGTCTCCTTTAACAAAAGCATCGTTCGCGTTATTGACGGCGCATCGCTCGACGCGCGAAAACGGTTGATGGTCGTCGAAGTGGCGGGCAAATATCTGCTGCTCGCCGCCTCCGAAAGCGGCGTTCAGATGATTAGCGAACTCGACGGCGCAGCGGTCGAAGAAGCCGTCGCCAAACTCGAAGAAGTTAAAAGCACCGCCAATCCACCGTTCAAAAAAGCGGGCGAATCTTTCGCGCAAATTATGGACACCGTTTGGAAGAAAAAAAAGTAGGTTTTTATGGAGTCAATAGGCAAACTTCAACTGAAAAAACTTTGCTTCGGGAAAACCGCCCGGCAGATTTTTCTGAGCGTCGCCGTTTTTTCCTGGTTGCCGCTTTCGGTCTTCGCGCAGAGCGTCGGCGAACCGGCGAAGATAGGCGACGGCACGGCGAATCCGGCGGTTCTGATTGTCGTGATGGGTTTTCTGGCGTTGGCTCCGTTCGCCTTGATAATGCTGACTTCGTTTGTCAAAATTTCGGTGGTGCTTTCGATTCTGCGAAACGCGCTCGGCGCACAGCAGATTCCGCCGAATCAAGTAATCACGGGGCTTTCGCTGATTCTGACGATTTTTATAATGACTCCGGTCGTCGAAAAAATGTATGCTCAGGCGGGCGACATCGGTAAATCGGACGCGATCTTCTCGGAAATGTCCGTCAAAGAAATTTTTGAAGCCTCGAAACGCGGGCGCGAACCGCTGCGCGAATTTCTTCTCCGCCACGCTCACCAAAAAGATTTGAGTTTGTTTCACGACTGGGCGCGAAAAATCGCCCAGCGCAACGGCAACAATCCCGACGACATTCAACGCGACGAATTCCGCGTCGTCATCCCGGCGTTCGTTACGAGCGAACTCGCCGAAGCCTTCATCATCGGTTTTCTGCTGTTCATTCCGTTTTTGGTGATTGATTTGGTCGTCGCCAACATCTTGCAGGCGATGGGAATGTTTATGCTGTCGCCGACGATTATCTCCTTGCCGTTCAAACTGCTGTTGTTCGTGTTGATTGACGGCTGGGTTTTACTGGTCAAGGCTCTGGTTCTGGGTTACACGTAACTCGTTCAGCCGCAGGAAAACTCAAAAACGGTTGAGAAATTTCTTTTTTTGAGTTTTCTTGCGGCTTTTTGCGGCTACTCTTTCTGTTTTTATTTTGCCGTCATCCAATTTTCGCCCGCGCCGATTTCGACGGTTAACGGCACATCTAATTCGACTGCCGCTTCCATTTCTTTTTTGACGATTGCCATTGCGCGGCTCACTTCATCGTCCGGCGACTCCAATAAAAGCTCATCGTGAACCTGCATTACGATGCGCGTTTTCAAATTTTCACGCTTCAGAATATCGTCAACTTTGAGCATCGCCATCTTCACGATGTCGCTGGCGGTTCCCTGAATCGGCATATTAATCGCCTCGCGTTCGGCTCGCAGACGCAGATTATAATTACGGTCTTTGATGGACGGAACGTAGCGGCGGCGACCGTAAATCGAAGAAACGTAGCCTTGCTCGCGGGCGATCAGCGGCGTTTCCTCCATAAATTTTTTCACGCCTTTGTAGGTTTCATAATAATCT
>JAYVGL010000156.1:0-2646 GCA_043772175.1 Pyrinomonadaceae bacterium
AGCTTCCTCTTTATCAGCGACTTGAAAACTTTTTCCCTGAAGCCGGTAAGAAGCGCGGAGCGTGTCGAGCGGCTGATATTCTTCGAGCAGAAGTTTCCCGCACACCCGACAAAATTTAGCGAAATCGCGCGTCGCCGCCGTTCCGCAAGCCGGACAAACAATGGAAAGTGGAAAATGGAAAACGGAAAATTTTTCACGACCAGCTTCGCGCTCGGCGTTTTCCGTTTTCCATTTTCCATTATCTTCTCCGTCCTTTGCTCGCCGCCTTGCGCGAAACTCTGAAATTAAGATTATTCTCATTGGCAAAGCCTTGTAAAGCGGCAAGAAAAACCTCGCGGTCGCGCAGACTGATCACTGCCGTCTGATCAGCCGTTTCGAGCGGATACGGATAACCCAAACCAATGACGCATTCGGCGCGAATGACATCTAAAACTTCGTTCAATAAATTTTCCTCGTAAATCCACGCCGGAACATCGAGACGCGCCGGCGGATTATCCGAAGTTGTCTGCAAATAGGTAAAACCGACGATTGATTTGCCCGTTTCTTCATCAATGAAAGCCTTCAAACCGCGCCGTTTCGAGTAACAAAAGACCGTGCGGTCGCCCCAATTACGCAGAATCGGCGCGGCTTCGGAAGCGGCGGCGTGGAGAATCGAAGCGTCGTCCAGAGTTCTTTTATTTTCGTTGCGTTTGCCGTCGAGCGCATCCAAAAGTCCGAGCAAATCACGCGCATAACTGCGGTCAACGTAACCGACGAGCGGCACTTTTGTTTCACGCGAAAGTTTGGCGAGCGCGACCATCGTGTTGATAAAACCTTCCTGCAAAGTCGTGCGCGGCAGTGCGAACGAAATCAGCAGTGTTCCGTCGAAAAACGCCAGCGGCATTCGTTCGCTGCGTTCCTGCCAGCCTTTTTTCTTTTCTAAAAACTCGCTGACCTTTTCGACTTCCGCCTCAAATCTTTTCTGCCCGACGCGCGTTTCGGGAATCACCGGTTCTTCCTGATCTTTCAGCAAATCTTCCGGCGAAAGCACGAAAAATTTGGCGTTTTTTTCGTAGCCGAGTGCATCGTCGTGCGGATTTTCAAACCATCCGATCTGCACGGCGGCGACGGGCAGGGAAACTTCACGCTCGATAAAAAGCTGGCTGCCGTCCGCCGCGAAAGTCGTGCGCTTATTGAGCGTTTCAAACGCCCAAACCCGCGCTTCTTCGTGATTCGTCCACGCTTCATCAAACGAAAAAGCAAAATTGTTTGCTCCGTCCAATTCAGTCGAAGGCAGTGCGCCGACATTTTCGATCAAGTCTAACTTATCTGAAATTTCGGCGTGAGAATTGTTTGAAAGTTCGGTTAATTTTGCGAGATAATCGCGCAAATCTTCGGCTTGTTCCCTCGCAAAATTGACGAATCCGGCACTTTGAGTTTTTAATTCCTGCTGTAATAGTTCACGAAAAAGCATAAAAAGATTTTGCCACAGAGAGTGCAGAGAAACTATTTGAACAAGATAAATTTTACTAGGAAATAAGTCGGGCGTAAGCGAATCTCGACACGTCGCCGGAAGGGAATTCGAGTTCGCGGCGATAGATTTCCGCGATTTCATATTTCACGGGATTTATAAAAGGTTTGCCGTCGAAAACGAACGTGTGAAACTCGCCGTTTTCGCCGCACACGTCAACCGATTCGGGCAAATCGTTGACGAAACTTTCATCGAAAATGCGACCGCAGAAACTCGCATCCAAAAACGCTTCGTTCACGCAGACGACGACCGCTCTGAAACCTTCCGACAGAAATTCGTCAACCATTCGGCGGCGATTCTCCGACCACAGCGGCAAAACCGCCTCGATTTCCGCTGACGCGCAGACTTTTTCTTCCCAATCGCGGTGCGCCTGCAAATCAATATCGCCGAAAATGCCGTGCGTGATGTTTTGCTTTTGAAATTTGCCGAGCATTTCGATAAAAACGCTTTCGTAGTTTTTCCACGACGCATTTGCCGTCACCAGTTCGATGCCGAGCGTGTCGGCTTGCGCCTGAATCAACTCGCGCGAAATGGCGTGCGAGCGCGAACGGTCTTCGGTTTCGTCGAACATCGTCAGCAATCGGCTCACGTCGAAACCGTTACGCAAAGCTCTGTGAAGCGCGAGACACGAATCTTTGCCGCCGCTCCACGAACAAAATGCTTGCTTCATTTATTGTTCGTCCGCGCTCGGACCATACATTGACGGCACGGGAATATCGTTTAGGCGCAAATAAACGGCGAGTTGGGCGCGATGATGGACGATATGATTGGCGACAAACGTCCGCAAAACCGCCGCTTTCGGCATCGTAAAAATAACGTGTTCGCCGCTGCGAAGCGTCCAGTTTTCCGTAAAAACCGACGGATCGGCGTTTCGCAAACTCTCATTTGCTTCGGCAAAATTTTTATCCAAAATCGCGGCTAATTCTTCGCCGCCGGTCGCTTTCGGCTGTTCGTAGCCGGCGGCAAAATCGAGTTCGTCCTGCTCCAATGTAACTTTATACCACGAAAATAAATCGGCAAGATGGTTCGCCTGAACGCCCATTGACATTGATTTTTCGTGCGGTTTCCAATCGAATTTGTCCGTCGGAATTCTTTCCAAAAGTTTGCGCGTCGAAACGAATTCATAATCCAATTCG
>JAYVGL010000157.1:0-4727 GCA_043772175.1 Pyrinomonadaceae bacterium
ATAAGTATCGAGCCAGACGCGCACGTTGTCCTCGCCGAAAACCTCGTCGCGTTTGGCGACGGTGGCGCGAATTTTGTCTTTTTCGTCGAAGCATCGGAACGCGATATAAAGATTTTTCTCGTCATAGCCGAGCATCACTTCGGTCGGCTTGGAAGCGGCGATATTGTTGCCCGGACTGGTTTGGTAAAAATCCTTCAAAACCTGCGCCGACTTCCAAACTTCATCATCAATTTTGCCGTCAATCACCGGCGGCGCAACGAATTTCACCACGCCGACGGGTCGCATTTTCTCCGGCGGCAGGTTAAATTTCCCGCCGCTTTCGGCATTTGAAGATTTGTTTGCGCCATTTTTCGTCAGTTCATCAGACGGAACCAAACTGTTCGTATTCGGCGTTTGCGCTTGAATGCAGGCAGTAAAAATAAAAACAAATATAATTGCGGATAGCTTCTTCATCGCTTCACCTGTTCTGTGTAAATTGTGGATAATAAGGCAGAAAGTCAAACTTTCGTCTGTGAAATAAGACGAAGGTTCGATCAAAATGTTTCAAAAAAGCCGTGCAAAAATCAATAAATCTTTGCACTTCAGCATTATTGAACCGATTTCAAAGCGTTGGCGTTTCGCACGATAATTCGTCCGTCGGCGGTCGTCAGAAGCCGGTGATTATTGCCGCCTTTGCCGATTTTCCAAACGGAGAGGCTTTTGCCGTCGTCACTGTAATTAGGCGTAAAACCTTCTCCGATAATATCTTTGCTGTTCGATTCGATATTGGCATTGGCATTTTCGGGCAGCGTTAAAACGATAGTGCCGTCAACGGTCTGCGCCGAAAGATTTTGAAAATCGCCTTCAAAGTTCATCGTGCCGTCAGCATTTTTCGCGGTAACTTCGCCGCTGAAACCGACAACGCGAATCCGCGCGTCGGCACTATTGACGGTTAGTTGCCCGTCGCCGTCGCGGACGTTGATCGCTTCGTCATCGCCCTTCAAATCAATTTTCCCCGAAATGCCTTCGAGCCGGATTTCGCCGCCCGTCGTGATTTTCAGATTGCTTTTTTTCGGCACGAAAATTTCCAACCGCATCCGATTCGATTCGTTAAAGTAATTATTTCCCGCGCCGCTTTCGCCGTCGCCGACTTTGATATTGACATCCGAACCGTTTTGTTCAGCCTTAAATTCCAGCGGCGTTTGTCCCTGTCTTCTTGAAAGTTTGGTCAGCGTATATTGCACTTCCGGCTTGTCCCATCCGCGCACGGAAACGGCGCAATTGCCCACTTCGACCGTCACTTTCGGCGTTCCTTTGACCGTGAACGAATCGCTTTTTTCTTCGATCAAAGGCGAACCGTTCATCCAGTTCACGTCCGCCATCCGCGCCATCGCCGTCCGGTATTGATTTTGCGCGGCTTTTAATTGATCCTGAATACCTTTGGAATTTAGATTTACCCCCGATTTTTTGAGTTGGTCTTCGAGTTCCTTGCGAACTTCCGGCGGCATATTTCGCATTTCCTTCTGCGCGTCCTTCATCGCCCGTTCGATTTCTTTTCGTGTTTCGGCACTGAGATTCGAGCCATCGAAATCCGGCGGAGATTTCGGGGCTTTCGGAGATTTCGGCGGCTTCGGCGGTTTCGGCAAATTGAATCCCGTCACGTCTTCGTCGCTTCCGTCCGCGCCAAAATCTTCATCGCCTTTATTTTTCGGCGGTAAAAGATTCGTCGCCGGATTTAAGGGTTTGCCGTCGTTTTTGTGTTTGACGGACAATTCGCCGTTGACGCTTTCAAGTTTGATCTGCACGTCGCCGCTGCCGATTTTTCCATACATATCGCGTCCGACGTATTGACCTTTGCGAACCGGAAGCCCGAAATCGTTGCTGATTTTGCCGTTGACCGTTTCGGCTTTAAGCGTCGCGTTTGAGTCCGACGGAATCGTCAGATTAACCGTGCCGTTGACCGTTTCGAGCGAGATTCGACTGCCGGTTTGCAGTTGATTGAAATCGGCTTCGACCGTTCCGTTGACGGTCGAAAGCGTCGCCGCACCGCGCAGATTCGTCGCTCTGATTTCGCCGTTGACGGCGGACGCTTTCGTTATATTCGACGCGTTTTCAATACTGACCGTGCCGTTGACCGTTTCAATCTCGTCCAAAACGGCGTTTTGCGGAACCGTCAAACGGTATTCCACCGTCAATCGGTTATAAATTCTGCCGCTGGCACCGGGACGTTTCCAATCGAGGTAATTGGATTGAACGCTGAACGATTCCTGTCGCGCGTCAATCTTGATTTCGACTTCGCCGAGGCTCTCCTTCGAGTCGCCGTTTTTTACCCATTCGAGTTTTACTTCGGGTTTGTCCCAGGTTTCGACGGTAATCGAACCGTTGACATTGGAAACGCTGACTTTGCCGTTCGGATTCAGCGGAAAAGTCTGCTCGAACCTTTCGGTTTCATCCGATTTAACAATCGTCACGGCTTCGGGTTCGGCGGAAATGTAATTACTGTGTTTCGGTGTAGTGCCGTCTGACGCGAACACCAGACCGGCGAATAAAATTGAATATAACCAGGACATATTTATGATTCTCCTTTTCGAAAATTTTCCCTTTTCTAATTGGAGAACACCGCAGAAAATTATTTTATGACAAATAATTTATGTCTTCGCAAATTTTTAATTACAGCTTATGCTAAACTTTTCCGAGTTCAAGTTTCTCCTGAGTATTCGGTCGGTTCGTGAACGCGAACCGATACAACAGTTTACAGATACGAAACATCTGACGAATTTACATTGAACTTTTCATTTGATAGCTTTGTATATTTAATTCAGGCTATTTTAGGGAGGGACAGATAAAAGTGATGAACTTAAAACGGACGCGCTTGCACATTTTGCACGAACCGAAAGATTTGAGCAAAGAAGCTAAAACCGGCGTTTCTCTCCACTGCCACACCGAACATTCCAAGGAAATGCTGAATTTTATTCCGCATTACGCCGCTAAACTTCCCATAATTTCTTATTTTTGGAACAAGGAACGCCGAAGTCACATCGAACGACGCGGCAAAGACATTGATTTTGAAGGTTCTTTCTGGTCGCCGCCGATGTCCGCGCACGATGTTTACGGCATCGAAAAAACGCAGATGAACGAAGCCGGAATCGAAGCGATTACTTCGATCACCGACCACGACTGCATTGACGCGAATCTGCAAATTAACGAAAGCGTTCCGAATGAACAGGCACCGATTTCGATGGAATGGACAGTGCCGTTTGAATACGGATTTTTCCACGTCGGCGTTCACAATCTGCCGCCGGATCGCGCCGTCGAACTGGCGAAAACACTGCTCGATCTTACTTTTAACAGGGAAAATCAAACTTCCGCAAAGCTCAACGAGATATTTGCGATGCTGCACGGCTTGCCGGAAGTTCTCCTCATTCTCAATCATCCGCTGTGGGACATCGAAATCGTCGGCAAAGAAAAACACGAAATTTTACTTAAAAACTTTTTAAAGGAACACGGACGCTGGATTCACGCTTTTGAAATCAACGGTTTTCGTTCGTGGGCGGAAAACAAAGCCGTTATCGAAATGGCGGAAGCGTTAGGTTTGCCGATTGTCACCGGCGGCGACCGGCACGGCTGTAAACCGAACACGGTCATCAATTTAACGAACAGCAAAACCTTTGCCGAATTTGCCGAAGAAATTCGCGTTGACAAACGCAGTGAAGTGGCTTTGATGCCCGAATATAAAGAGCCTTTGCATTCGCGTCAATTGCAGTCGTTCGGCGAAATTTTAAAACATTACCCGGAATTTCCCGAAGGTCGCCGCCGCTGGTTCGACCGCGTTCATTATGATTACGACGGACTCGGACTGCGAAAACTTTCCGTTCACTGGCAATACGGCGGACCGCGCTGGCTGCAGTGGGCGACCTGGACGCTCGGTATTTCGGGCAGTCCGCGCCTGCGACCGCTGTTTCGGCTGGCGATGAAGCGCGAAGACCGTGTGCCGCAGGACGTTTCGCAAACTAAATTTGAAATTCCCGACTTGAAGGAAATCAACGTCAATCTGACGACGGCGGAACAGGCGGAAGTAGGTTAGAAAAAACCTTTCAAATTCCAAATTCCAGATTTCAGATTATTTAATCGTAAATTAATCTGAAATCTGGAATTTGAACTTTGGAATCTAAAATTATCATTGTGAACAAACCTTTGCGCGTCGCTTTTTTCCCCGATTCTTTTCTGGAAGTCAACGGCGCGGCGATGACAAGTCAACGATTAGTTAAATACGCCGCCAAAAACGGCTATCCTTTTTTGTGTGTTCACGCCGGAAAAAAGACCGAAGTAACTCAAGATAAAAGCGTTTCCTATCTCTCGCTCAAACGCTCGCCGGTTTCCTTTAAACTCGACGAAGATTTGGCTTACGATCCTTTTTTCCAACGCCACGCGACCCGTGTTCTGCGCGTAATGGTGAAATTCAAACCCGACGTAATTCATATCACGGGCATCAACGACATCAGCATCGTCGGCGTTTATCTCGGCTGGAAAATGCAGATTCCGGTTCTCGGTTCGTGGCACACGAACGTCCACGAATTCGCCGCGCACCGGCTGGCGAAATTATTCGGATTTCTGCCCGCGAAAGTCGTTTCTAAATTAGCCGATTTTGCCGAACGTCGAATTTTGGACGGAACAACACTTTTTTACAAAATCCCGAAAGTCGTGATGGCACCGAACCGCGAATTGATCGAAATGCTGGCGAAAGGCAC
>JAYVGL010000158.1:0-3531 GCA_043772175.1 Pyrinomonadaceae bacterium
AACGGCGATGTTCGGACGGCGCGAACCAATTCGTTCGGTTATTATCGCTTTGACGATGTGGCGGCGGGACAAACTTATATTTTCAACGTCACGCACAAAAGCTATCAATTTACACCGCGCGTTGTTTCCGTTTTCGAAGGTCAGGGCAAATTCGATTTTGTCGCTGACAACTAAGCTCAGAAACGACTGATTTGACGAAAACGCGAAAAGGCAGCCGCATCGGTTGTCTTTTCGCGTTTTCGTTAATTGATTTTTCGCTGCTCCGCCGTTTCCGAGCCGTGTCCGACAGTTCGTTCGGACGGTCGCCGCCGAAGATTTTCCGCATTGATCGGTCGTGATACAATTCAATCAAAATTTATCCCAACTAAACTGAAAACTATGACAACAGATTTCTTAACCGGCACGGTCAAAGGTCCGGGCGAGATGCCGCACGAATATCTTTTTATTACCAAAGACAACAAAAAAACGCGCATCGGCGAATTCGTCTATTATCAGGCGGAAGTCGGCGACGAAGCGCGGCAGATTATCGGCACGATCAAAGGCAGAAAGCTCGTGCGAAATTTGCCTGACGTGTTTCTGTCGGACCCGAACACGCCGCCGTCTTTGGTTTCGTCCTTGATCGGTTTGGACGGCGACGGCTGCGAAATTTACGAAATAACGGTAGAAACCATCGGTTTTTTCGACACGACCGTCAAGGATTTTAACAATCCGCGCATTCCGCCGAATCCGGGACAAGCCGTGTTTTTGGCTTCGTCCGAAACGCTTTCCAAAATGCTCAGTGCGAAAAAATCGGCGGAAACCGGCTCGGCGCACATCGGCAGCCTTTTGACGCGCGAGGCGGGCGAGGTTCCGATTGTGCTGTCGGTCAAAGATGTCGTCTCGACGCATCTGGCGATTTTGGCTTCGACCGGTTCGGGCAAATCCTACACGGCGGGCGTTTTCATCGAGGAATTGATGAATCAATACAACCGCGCCGCCGTTTTGATCGTTGATCCGCACAGCGAATATCAAACGATGAATTCGATTATGGGCAATTCGCAGTTTTTCGGCGAAGACGGCTACAAGCCGGAAGTGAAAATTTTCAAACCCGAAACGATCAAAGTGCGCTTTTCAACCTTGACCGAAGCCGATGTCAAATACCTTTTGCCCGAAGGCACGTCCGACAAAATGCTGCATTTCTTAGCGCAGTCGTTTCGCAGTTTAAATGAGAGATTACGCGCCGAACACCGGCAGGATTACGCTTACGATTACCACGATTTGCGCGACGAAGTGAATAAGCAAAAATTCGGCGACGAATCGAAAAAAGACGGCGGCGGCAACGTCTCTTCGATTGACGGTTTGCTGTGGCGGATGGATTCGCGGTTCGACAAACCCGACAGCATTTTTCACGCGCACGAACACATCGAATTAAACGACCTGTTCGCGCCTGGACGCTGCACGATTCTGCAATTATCCGACATCGAACAGCACGAACAGCAGGTCATCGTCGGAACGCTTCTGCGCCGCGTTAACAAAGCCCGAATGATGGCGACACGCGGCGAAATGCCGAAAGAAAGCGGCGACCGCATCAATTATCCGGTCTTCACGCTTTTGGAAGAAGCGCACCGTTTCGCGCCCGCCGGAGCAAGCGTCGTCTCGACCAACATCCTCAAACAAATCTTGAGCGAAGGTAGAAAATTCGGAGTCGGCATCGGTCTCATCACCCAACGACCGGGCAAATTGGATCAAGACGTTCTCTCGCAATGTATGACGCAAATCATTATGCGAATCGTCAACCCGATTGACCAGCAAACCGTCGCCCAATCGGTCGAAGGAGCCGGACGCGCAATGATCGCCGAACTGCCCGCGCTCACCAAAGGACAGGCGATAATTTCCGGTGTCGGCATCAACACGCCCGTAATGTGCCGCATTCGCCCGCGTCTCACGACCCACGGCGGCGAAACCTTCGACGCGCCTTCGGAATGGATGAAATGGCACGCCCCCGAATCCACAGACAAACGCGAACAGGCAAACGCGCCGTATCTGAAACCGACTTCGGAGAAGAAGACTGAGAAGATTGGGAATATCAGGATTTGAAGTTTTGCGATCAATGACTTGAAAAACGGAAAAGTTTTGAATACTATCAGTAACATAATGAAGCAAAAATTCACAGCGATTGATTTGTTTTGCGGCGGCGGCGGAATGTCTAAAGGCTTGCACGATGCCGGATTTGAAATACTGGCGGGCGCGGATTTAGAACCAAACTATATCTGCACTTTTTCTCATAATTTCCCAAATGCTAAAAGTTTGCAAATTGATTTGGAAGGAATCCCACCGAAAGCCTTTATGAAAATGGTCGGAATAAAAGCAGGTGAAATTGATTTGCTTGCCGGAGGTCCACCGTGTCAGGGGTTTTCAAAAAATGTGCCGCGAAAAAATCGCTTTTCGGAAGATTCGAGAAACAAACTCATCAAAGTTTTTCTGGATTACTGCGAAGCGTTACAGCCGCGCCTGATAATTTTAGAAAATGTGGCTGAAATGAAGAACGGTTTTGACAGCGCATATACCGATGAAATTTTATCTCGTCTTGAAGGCTACAATGTGACGCAAATGGTTTTAAACGCCGCCGATTACGGAATTCCGCAACGCCGTCGCCGCGCATTTTTTATCGCCAACAGAGAAAACGTAAAATTCAAAATACCAACGCCGACACATTCAAAAAACGGAGAAAGTTTATTCGATAGTTTCGGTTATGTGACTACTTGGGAAGCTATCGGCGACCTTCCGAGTAAAGAACACACAGAAATTGAAGATGGTTTTTGTGAATATGCTTGCCCGCCATTTTCTGATTTTCAAAAGCTAATGCGTAACGGCAACAAGACTGTGACGAATCACGTTGCCAGATTTCTTCAGCCAAAACAATTTGAAAGAATTTCTTCTATCAAAGCCGGACAGGGAATGAAGGATTTGCCGGAACGTCTCCGCACGAAAGGCGGTTACAGCGGGGCTTACGGTCGTTTGACGAAAGAAATGGTTGCGCCGACGATTACCCGTTGGGTTTTTCATCCGGGTTCGGGACGTTGGGGACATCCGGTTGATAGAAGGCTTTTGACTATTCGTGAAATTGCCCGCATCCAAAGTTTCCCCGACGATTTCGAGTTTATCGGTTCATACACACAACGCGCCGGACAATTAGGAAATGCCGTTCCGCCGCTGCTGGCGCAAAAAATAGCGGAAAGCATGTTAACTCAAATTGGAATATCCAAAGTCGCCAGCAATTCGATAAACTTTTCGAGTCCGATTCTCTCGTCGGATTTGGGAAAGGCAAATGCCGTCGCGTGAGAACTTTCAACCGGCAGCCACCAGTTTTTCTCGCCGGAAAAATGCAGTTGATTTTCGCCCAAGCCGTGCCACGCAAACCATTTTTTGCCGCTTTCAATATGATAACCGTGCAAAGCGGGCAATTGCTCTTTCTTGATTGTTCGCTTCGGAATTGACCAATGCCATTGAAACTCGTGCGGATTAAAAATTTGCGGATTCTCTGTCGTGCAA
>JAYVGL010000159.1:0-22758 GCA_043772175.1 Pyrinomonadaceae bacterium
TGTTTGGCGAATTCGATCATCGGTTTGGTCGGCGCAAAGCGTGAAATATAAATGCCGCAAGCCGCGCCTTCGCTCTGGACGACACCGAACAAATCGCGGACTTCCGCCACGCCGACGTTTTTGCCCGACTTGACCGACAGCATCACGGGCAAAACTGCGTCTTTGGATTTGCGCGTGTAGGCAACGCCGTCAATGCCTTTGTCCGCGCCTTTTTTCTCGTTAATGATGGCGCGATTGTCCGAATAAGTGAGAATCGCCCATTTTTCAAATTCTTTGCGAACGCGGTCGTCCTTTTTATGAATCAGCGCGTCAACCGATTCCATATCACGCGGAACGCCGTGCAGTTCGACTGCATAAATTAACTCAAACTTTACCATTCAACATCTATTGGCACCGACCCGCTAGTTCTTTTTGGAAGTTTGTAAAGTTCTATGCGAGTTGAACCTTCATCACCTATCTTGAAGTCTGTCCCTTGTGCCGCTTCCTTAATATATCCTTTGGTAGAGCCAGAAATCAGGTTGAGTTTTGTATCCATTTCATCATAAATTATCGTCAGTTGATTAGACGTTGAATTTCTCAAATCTTTTTTAAGCTCAATAAGAATATCGCCTTTATCTGTAAGCATAATAATTTTTCTCCCTAATTTATGTTTTCTTACGTTTTTGAAGTTTACTCAGTAAAGAAGCATACTGATAAACAGCTTTAAGAACTTCTTTTGTAATCTCAATTGCAATTTCGACTTCATCTTGGTCAACTTTACCATACTCTTGAGCTTCAATATGTGCTGCGTCATTACCGAGTAACCGCAAATCATCTAAACCGTCTAATAACTCTTGCGGAAGGACAATTTTACTTCTTAAATCTTCTAATCGTTTTTTTAAATTATTACCTGTTGCACCCCGATTCTTGCAAAGTTCTTCAAGTGTTTTTCGCACCATAATTGCCGATGCAATATAACATTGATTAGCATGACAAATTATTGCTTCTTTGAAAGATTCAATTACAGGGGAAGGCAAATCTGTAGAATCAAAATCAATTGTCTCGGACGGATAAGAAAGAATTACATTATTGGAAAAGCCATCATAAGCCACAAAGACATGTGCATGACAATTAGGGTCTGGGCAACGTCTTTGTCCAAGAATAGTTTCCGAATTTTCCCCCTCTGTATGAATAGCTAAATCGTGTGGAAGCACAGAGTCAAAAGTCCCTCGTTGCCGACAAGAAGGGCATCGAAGTTTGATTATTTGAAATTTCGAGTCACGTGCTTTTGTATTATCTAATTTAAATACCATTGTTTTATTTTAGAAGTAACTTAAGTGGTGTTTATAAACGAACGGTCATCGAAACCAGATAGGCGAACAACGCGCCTTTGCCGAGAACTTTCTCCAAACCGTTGATAAGGGCGATTGACTGCTGCGTCTGCACGCCGTTTTTATTCGTCAGAATCTCGTCGAAACAAAGGTTGGCGTGGTCATTCCATTTCCAGGTATCAATAAAAGCCTGCGCCTGTGCGCGGTCTTCACCGCCGATGTTGTTGTAAATCTGATTGTAATTGCGCTTGGAATTAAACGGCGGATCAATATAACAAAGATCAACCGTTTCGTCGCGGACGAATTTGCGGAGAACGTCGAGATTGTCGCCGTAGTAGAGTTTGTTCATAGTATTAAGTTGGTATCAAAAAATTGTTTTCCAGTCAAAATTGCGCTTATAATAACGATTATGAAAGTCTTTCTAAGCCACGCTTCATCGCCGTTTGATATTGCATTCGCTTCGCGCCTGCGAGCCGTCGCGCTCGGTTACGATGTGGAATTACTTTTGCCCGACGCGCTTCATCGGCAATTCGTGACACCCGCGACGAAAAAGAAAATTAAAGACAGTGCCGCCATTGTTGCTTTAATTACGGCAGATTCCGCGCAAACTAATGCCGTTAATCTCGAATTGAAAGAAGCCAAAGAACAAAAGAAACCTGTTATCGCGTTTGTTGAAAATCCAAAATTGATTACAGGATTGCCGCCTGAGCAAATAGTTGTTATTCATCGCAATTTCAAAGAAGCGAGTGAAAACCGCTTGTTTGAAGTCGTGCGAAGAATCGCCGCCCAACGTAATCAGGAAGAACTCGGTCAAACTCTCGCCGCGCTCGGTTTAGGCGTATTGGCATTGCTGGCTTTCGGTGAACTCGTCAAAGAAAAATAAATGCCGCCAGATGAAAAGTCAGCCGGATTGTCCGTCGCCGTCATTGACAACACATTGCTTTCCCGACTCGTCGCGCTCGGCATCGCTGTTTTTCTCCCGCAAATCTTCGAGCAAATTCGCATTCCGCCGGAAGTGAGGCGCGAAGCGGAACGAAGTCCGAACAACGAAGAATTGATAAACTTACTTAACGAAAGCAACGACTTTTTTATTGACTGCTTTGAAGCCGATATAACCAACAAAGAAATTCTCAAAACGATATTAGACGAAGGCGAAGCCTCCGTTATCGCTCAAGCCGAAATAACCGAATCTGTTGTTATCACCGACGACAAAGCAGCTTACAAAGAAGCAATCGGACGAGATTTAAAAGTTTTTAGAACAGGAGCGATTCTTTGTCTGCTAAAAGAAGCCGGACAAATCCCGCTTATTGCTCCATACTTAGAGAAACTCAAAGAATCGGGATTCAGACTTACGGCGCGTGACAGACAAGCAATTCTGAAAAAAGCCGATGAGATTTAATCCACCACGCCAAATCTTCAAACGCCGCCATAGCAAATTCCAAGTTTCCCAAGCGTCTCCTTAAAACTGATGCCGTTCGTGCGCTGTTTTGCTTCCAAAAGCCGCTTTTTCATCGTCTCACTTTTGGTCAGATAAGCCGTTTCCTTCTCCGATTCGATTTCGCGCCAAATCTCTATCGGCACGATCACACCGACCGGATTGCCTTTCGCGTCGGAAATGTATTGAATATCTGTCATAGTTGTTCGATTATATCAAAGAGTTAGCCGACGTTATTGTAAATCCGATTGTAATTGCGCTCTCGAATTAGACGGCGGATCAATGCAGCAAAGATCAACCGTTTCAGCGCGGACGAATTTGCGGAGACCGTCGAGATTGTCGCCGTAGTGAAGTTTGTTCATAAGAGTTCGGGGTTCGGTGAAAAGTTGAATCTCTTATAAATTGCCACCAGCTTTAGCTGGTGGTCAAGTGAATACAAAGACAGAGGCTTTAGCCGAATAAATAAAATGATTTTTCAAATGGCTTTAACCTAAATCCGATTGGGCTGAAGCCATTCGAAATTTATTATTTTTGATGTTCGGCTAAAGCCTCTGCTTTATTGCTGACTGACCACCAGCTAAAGCTGGTGACAATTTATAAATCATTTCCGGCAATTTGAAGGGCGAAAAACAATTTATAAATCTTTCCGCTTTAGCCGGAAAACCTTTGAAAACCGGCGCGTTTCATAAAACCTTCAAATTCGTCGTCAAAGGTTTTTGTGCGATGATGTTCTTCCCGATTGGCAATGTATCTTCTGACGCTTCCTAAAACCGATTCGCTGACCGAAACGGCGAAATACTCGTCCTGCCATTCAAATTTCGTTCGGCAGATATTGTTTTTGTTAATCCAAAACGAAGATTCGCCTTTGATTAACTGCATTAACTTTTCAATCGTCCGATCAGTGCCGAGCGAAATCAAACAATGAACGTGGTCAATGTAACCATTGATAAAATCAAGATGAATGCCTTTTGCCCGCGCATTTTCCCGAATATGCGCGAAAACTTTTTGCCTGATGTGATCGGTCAAATAAGGCTCGCGGTTTTTGGTTGACCAGACAAAATGTATCCAAACTTTAACGAGCGGCATATTTATGCGCGGCGATGGCGCGGGCGATTAAGCCGATGCCGCCGGCGAGCAGGACGAGCATTATAATCGTGTTGAAAAGGCTCGTCGGCTGAAAGTAGATGTTCAGATTGGTGATGATGCCCGCGAAGATGATGACGACTCCGACGAATAAAAGAATCCAGCCGACGATTGATCTGCCGTTGAAGAACAAAACGCCGATGCCGAATATCAAAGGAATAAGCGTCAAACCGAATGCGCTGTGTCCGTAGAATACCCAGAAGCCGCTTGTTACGATAACTTGATTGGTCAGCAGATACGCGCCCGCGACTGCCATTCCCAAACCGACGAAAAATTCGATCAATCCGCCGGGAGTGCCGCCCGCGCCGTTAAATTTCGATTCGTAGTCCATAAAATTTCAGTCGCCCGTTTAACGCGCCGCGAAGGGCAGCGTCAACTCTCTTTTGATATAAGAGTCGGCATCGCCGACGAAGGAAATCAGCAGTTCGCCGTTCGTGTTGATCTTCACGCCTTCGATCTCCCGCAGAATTCGCGGCGATTTTACGCCGAGAGCATAACCCTGACCGCCGCGCCCTTCGAGCGATAAAAACAAGCCGTCTTTTCGCGCCTGCGCTTTGATGATTCGCAGTCCTTTATTTTCCGCGCCCGCCGCGAGCGATGGCATTTCGACGTAAACGTCCGTGCCTTCCGTGTAGTTGAAAGTGATCTCGGTCGGCGCGTTCGCCAATTCAAACTTTACTTCCGCCCGCTGCCCGTCGCCCTGCGTTTTCATTTGAAAAGCGATCTTTTTGCCGTTTGCCGTGACGTTTCTGACCACCGCATCAAGGGGAAACGACGGCGATAGAATTACTTGCGCCGGTGAACCGCCGGATTTTCGGCTGATGCTGATCGTCATTATCCCGCCGCCGCGCTTGAGTTTAAAATCAATCTGCGAATTTGCGGCACGAATGTTTTTAACTTCCAAATCGTTCCAGTTGATCGGAATCTGCGGCGCAAATTGAACGGTTTTTCCGGCGTTCGACGTTTCGATGCCGAGCATTCCGCGCATCACCGGCGAAATAACCATCGCCTCCGACCAAACCTGATGATGCGAAGAGCGACCGAACGGCGCGTTAAAATCGCCCGAAAGAAGTTCCGTCACATAGCCGAGCGCATTTGAATAAGTCAGCAAAGAATTTGCCATCAACGCCTGATAGCCGACGTGCGGGCGACCGTAATTATAAGCAGCGACCGATTGCCAGCCGGTAAAAAGCCCCCAAACCGAACCGTAATGATACGACAGCGGATCATAAAGTCGGCTGTCGTTGGCGATAATTCTCGCGCCCCAATCGGTGGCGATTTTCGCGCTGCCGAGACGGTCAATTTGTTTCTGAGCGCGTTCGTCCGACAGAGTTTTCCACCACAGAGGCACGGCGGGCAAAACCGTGTCTTCGTCGTAAATTTTCGCGTTTTGCAGTTCATTCAGTCGCGCCTGTCGGCGTTCGAGATTCGGTCCCGACTCAGCCTTGATCGGTTCTTTGCGCGGCAGTTGGGTGGCGTAGGCGTAAAAACCTTTGTCGTCTAACCAATAAGTTTTTTCCATCGCAGCGCGGGTTTTTTCAGCGTTGATTCCGGCGCGTTCCGCCGTCGTTTTATCGCCCAACGCTTCCGCCATTTCCGCTAAATTTTTTGACGCTTCAATCCACGCGCCCTGCATATAAATTTCTTCGTGCGGCGGATAAAGCGCACCGCCTTCGACCCAGCCGTGTCCGAATTTGGTATTTTCGATTAAATCGTTGCCGTCGGTGTCGGTCGCTTCGGTGAATTTATACGCTTTGTTTATCGAGTCCCAATTCGCCTTCAAAAATTCGATGTCGCCCGAAGCGCGGAAATAATCGGCGGACGCGATCACGTAAAGCGGTGTCGCGTCCGCCGAATTCCACGGATACGGATAGCCTTTGAACCAATCGAGCTGCGCCGCGCTCTGCGAAATTTCGTGCGGAATTTTGCCGTCGTCGCGCTGGAATTTTTTCAAAAATTCGATGGCGGTTTTCGTCGTCGCAAAATCGCCTTCGCTGGTGGTCGCAAACGCCGTCCAGAGCGCGTCGCGCCCGAAAAACCACGCGAAACCCGGACGCTCCGATTCGCCGGAAGTGCGAAATCCGGCTAATAAACCGGTTCCCAAAAACGGATTGGTCGCCACGCCTTTGTCCACGCCGATTTTCGCCCACGCAAAAGCCGTATTCAAACGAGTCTCCGGCGTTTTGACGCTCGTCGTGCGGTCGAGAAAATCTTCGTAATAGCGCACGTTTTTTTCGTAAAGCGGCAGCGCGTTTGTCAAAAGATTTTTATAAATGGCAATGGCTTTTTCGCGTCCGTCGGTGCTTCCGGCGATGACAATCGGGACGAAATTTTTCGCCGCTTGTTCGGGCGAAATCTGCAAAACGTATTTTACCGGAACATCCTTCGGCTCTTCCTGATACGGATTCAGCGAAACGTCTTTCGCGCCGGGCGAACCGACGATACCGTAAAGTTTCTGCGTTTCTTCGCCGATAAAATAGTATTTTTCCTTTTCGTCCTGCCCGACAAACGGAGTCATTGTATTGCCCGCCCACATCAATTTCAGTTTCGGGCGAAATGACACGGCAAGCGTCATCGGCAAAGTCGTTTTGATGTCGAGCAGAACGATCAAACCTTGTTCTTCAATCGGCGCATAGACGATTTGCCGGACGGTAAAAGCGGCGTGCGAATAAGTGAAAATCGTCGCTTCCGGGCGGACTTCGATGTTCGTCAAAATATCTTTGCCGTTAAAAGGCAGATTGTAGCCTTCGATCTGAAAATCAAGGGCGAAATCATCGAGAATTTTCAGAGGATAAATCCACGCCTCCATATTTCGGTGTTCGTATCCGAAAGCCGCCGACTTACGTCCGATGACATCGTAAAACGAACCGTTCTGCGTTCGTCTGGAAAGTTCCAGACGGCTTTTCGGCAGCTCTTTTTTCGGGATAAAATTGTTTTCCGTCTGCGCCGCCGCGCTTATCGAAAACAGTAGGGAAATCAACAGAAATACGATTGACAATCGGCAATTCGCTTTGATGTTCTTCATAAATTTGTTTTCGATTCGAGGGCTGAACAATTTAGTTTTATTCATTCAATTTTACTCTTTCGCGCAAAACGATTTCGGCGGACGAACGCCCGATTAAAATTTCATAATCGCCGGGTTCGGCTCGCCAGTTTTTCGCGCTCACATCAAAGTATGAAAAAGCGCGACGGTCTAAAACAGCGGTGATTTTTTTCGTTTCGCCCGCTTTCAAAAACACTTTCTCGAAACCTTTTAACTCTTTGATCGGACGCGGAACTTTCGATTCCTTTTTGCTTCCGACATAAATCTGCGCGACCTCCGCGCCTTCGCGTCCGCCGGTGTTTTTGACATCGAACGAAACTTCAAAACGCCCGTCGCTCAAAGGTTTGACGCTCAAATTAGCGTATTTGAAAGTCGTGTAGGAAAGCCCGAAACCGAACGGGAAAAGCGGCGCGACGTTGTTTTTTTCGTAGCCGCGATAGCCGATAAAAACGCCTTCTCGATACTCGATTTTATTGGTTCCGGGAACCAAATAATAATTTTTCGCCGCCGGATTATCTTCCCATTTTCGCTCGAACGTGGCGGGCAATCTGCCGGAAGGATTCGTAACGCCGAACAGAATTTCCGCCAGAGCCGTGCCGCCTTCCTGTCCCGGATACCACGTTTCCAACAGCGCGGGAACTTGGTCAATCCATTTGCCCGAATCAACATTTCCGCCGGAAGTTACGGCGACGACGGTGTTTTTGTTGACGGCGGCAATTTCCCGAATCAATTCGTCCTGTCCGGGCGGCAAACTGAAAGTGCGGTCTGCGCCTTCGCTTTCGCTCTCAAAATCGAAACCGGCGGCGATGACGACGGCATCGGCGTTCGCGGCGATTTTTTTCGCCTCCGCGCTGACGAAACCGCCGTGCGGCACGATGCCGAATTTGAAACGAATGCCGAACCAGCCCGAACGACCTTTTTGTTCAAGGAGAATTTTGTGCGGTTTCGCGTCGAGATCAAGGGTCGTCCAGTCAATCATCGCCTTGGAACTCGTCCAATTATCGAAAACGATTTTGTCGTCAACGGAAAGCCTGAAAAGTCCGCCGTCTTCGCCCGTTGACTGGACGAAAACGTCGTGTGCGCCGGATTTGGTCGGCGTGTAAAATCCCGTCCAGCGCGACGAAGCGGTGGCGGCGGCGAAACTCGTGTATTGCGGCGCGGAAAATCCGTCGCCCAATTTTGAAGCCGCGCCGTAATTGATGTGCTGTTCGATTCGCGTTTCGGCGGATTCTTTTAAGTCGCTATCTTTGAAATACTGCGCCTTCAAACCTTTGTCCGTGCCGTCCGCCGACTGCGTAAAATTCGTCGCGCTCGCCAATTCGCCTAAAGTCGGAATGCCGCGTGAATATAAAACTTTGACGTTTTCGCCCGCTAAATTGCTGATGCCTTCGAGAAAACTGACGGCGGCGAAAGGTTCGACGCGCCCGCTGCCGCCGCCGACCGGAACCGCCGGAAACGCTCCGGGTCCGATGAGGGCGACGGTTTTGATTTTCGATTTGTCGAACGGCAGAATGTTTCGTTCGTTCTTTAACAAAACGATGCTTTCGCGGGCGGATTCGAGCGCGACTTTTCTGCCCGTTTGATTATAAATCGGGATCGAAGCATCGGTCTGTTCGCGGTCGAGCCAGCCGAAACGAACCGCGACGCGCAAAATCCGCCGCACTTTATCGTCAATCGTCGCTTTTGAAACTACGCCCGATGCAATCGCCGGAAGCAAAGTTTTCCGGTTCATAAACGCGCCCGAAGGCATCTCCAAATCCATTCCGCCGTTCGCCGCGCCGATGCCGTCGTAGGTCGCAAACCAATCGGACATCATCACGCTGTCGAACTTCCAATCTTTTTTGGCGATTTCGTTGTTCAGAAAACCGTTTTGCGTCGCGTGTTCGCCGTTGACGAGATTGTATGCGTCCATAATCGCGCCGACTCGTCCTTCTTTGACGGCGGCTTCAAACGCGGGCAAATAGATTTCGCGCATCGTCCGTTCGTCCATAATCGTATCGGAGTCGTGACGCAAAAACTCGGAATTGTTGCCGATGAAATGTTTGACCGTCGCGCTCACGCCGTTCGACTGAATACCTTTGATATAGCCGACGGTCAGGCGCGAAGTCAAAAACGGGTCTTCGCCGAAGTATTCAAAATTGCGGGCGTTCATTGGCGCACGGCAGATATTCACGCCCGGACCGAGGAGAAAATGAACGCCCCGCGCCCGCGCATCGCGCCCGATTTCCGTCCCGATTCTCTCAGCCAGCAA
Source organism: Pyrinomonadaceae bacterium (assembly GCA_043772175.1). Classification (GTDB taxonomy): domain Bacteria; phylum Acidobacteriota; class Blastocatellia; order Pyrinomonadales; family Pyrinomonadaceae. The sequence goes on from JAYVGL010000159.1 coordinate 9,183, forward strand.
CGGATTCCAACTCGCCGCGAGCGCGATGCCGCCCGCAAAGGTCGTCGAAAGCCCGTAATTTCTTACGCCGAGCGGACCGTCCGCCATTTTCATTTTCGGGATGCCGTATTGGGGAAATCCGCGAATGTAGAAAAAATCCTGCCCGCCGATAAAATCAATTTTCTCCTCCAGAGTCATTTTCTGGAGAATCGCTTCGACGCGGTTTTCGTCGGCGGAATTCTGCGCCGACGCGCCGGAGGCAATCGTCGAAATTAAAAACAAAATTACGAACCGCCGTAGATTTTTTCTCATTTTATCTCCAATCCGAACTAGGTAAATAAAACTACATCGTTCATTTATCACTTAAAACTCCGCCGGAAAATCGGGCATCGCGCCGGTTTGCGAGGCGACGAACGCGCCGACTCGATTAGCAAAATTGCTCATTTCATCCAAACTCCAGCCGCGCAAAAATCCGTGCGTTAAAGCGGCGGTAAAAGCATCGCCCGCGCCGATAGTGTCGGCGACTGCGACTTTCACGCCGCCGTTTTCGCTCGCTTCATTTGCCGTCAACAGCAAACTGCCGTTTGCGCCGCGTGTCAGACAAATCAGTCGCAAATCAAATTTTTCGCGCAGATTTTTTATCTGTTCCGTTTCATCTTCGCCTTCGACGGCAATCATTTTGCAGATTTTCGGCAATTCTTCGTTGTTCAATTTAACGACATTCGCCGATTCCAAAGATTCGCGCAGGATTTCCGCCGAATAATAATTCTGCCGCAGATTAACATCAAAAATCCGCAAACAATCGCGCCGCGTCAGCTTCACGAATTCCCGAATCGTCCGCCGCGAAAACTCATTTCTCTGAGCGAGCGTTCCGAAGCAAACCGCGTCGCAGGAAATCGCCAAATCTCGCCAATCTTCCGTTGATTCAAGGTAATCCCACGCGACGTTCTCCAGGATTTCATAACTCGGCTGACCGTTGGCAAGCGAAACTTTAACGGTTCCGGTGTGATGTTCCGCAGATTTTTGAACGTGCGAAACGTCTGCGCCGACTCGTTCCAAAATCTGCAAAATCTCGTCTCCGGCAGCATCATTTCCGACGCGGCTGACAACGATTCCGTGATCGCCGAGCCGTCTGGAAATATACGCGAAGTTCGCCGGTGCGCCGCCGGGTTGCTTGCCCGACGGCAGCAAATCCCAAAGAATTTCGCCGATGCCGATTACCTGTTTCACTTTATTTTCGCTTAAAATTCCAAAATCACCGCTTCATACGGTTTTAATTTTCCGTCAATTGAAGGAGCGGAATAATTGCCGAGCAAAACTTTCGCTCGTTCAATATCTAAATCCGTTGTAACCGCCGATTCTTTTTCCGTGAAATTTAACAAAATCAAGAGTTTTCTGTCGTCTAGTTCTCTCGTGTAAGCGTAGACATTCGGGTTTTCTTCGTCAACGAGCGTATATTTGCCGTAAATCAAAACCGGATTGTCTTTGCGAAATTTGACGATTCGGCGGAAATAATTCAGCACGGAATTTTCGTCCGTTTCCTGCGCTTCGGCGTTGATTTCCGTGTAGTCGGGATTGACTTTGAGCCACGGTTTGCCGCTCGTAAATCCGCCGTTTTCCGAGTCGTTCCATTGAAACGGCGTGCGTCCGTTGTCGCGTCCGGTGATTTTGTGCGATTCGATAAGTTCGTTGACATCTCTGCCTTCTTTTTCAAAAAGTCGGTGCAGATTAATCGTCATAATGTCCCGATAATCTTCGATTTTGTCGAACTTGATGTTCGTCATTCCGAGTTCGTCGCCGAAATAATAATACGGTGTGCCGCGCATCGTCAGCAGAAACGTCGAAAGCATTTTCGACGAAATCTCGCGGAATTCAGGGCTGTCGTTTCCCCAGCGCGTAACCATTCGCGGCTGGTCGTGGTTGCCGAGATAAATCGTTCCCCAACCTTTTTCCGCAAAAACCGCGTCCCATTTTGAATAGACTTTTTTGAAATCGAGTAAGTTCCAACCGTTCGGGTCGAGAATTCGGTGATGATGTTCGGATAAACCTAAATCTATCGCCTCGAAGTGATACGACATATTGAGTTCATTACGGTTTTCGCCCACGTAATCCAACACATTCTCGGCAGTCGTTCCCGGACCTTCGGCGACGGTCATAATATCGTATTTGCTCAAAACTTCGCGGTTCATTTCCTGCAAATACTCGTGCCGGTTTTCACCTTCTGCGTAGTATTGAATAAAATTGCCGTCGTATTTTTCGGGCAGTTCGGGAAACGTCGTGTCTTTGGAAATAAATGTGATGACATCCATCCGAAAACCGTCAATTCCTTTGTCGAACCAGAAACGCATTAAATCATAAACCTCCTCGCGCACCTTCGGATTTTCCCAATTCAAATCCGGCTGTTTGCGCGAAAAATAATGAAGATAATACGCATTCGTCGCTTCGTCAAACGCCCACGCATCGGCGTTGACATCGAAAAAACTCCAGCGTTCCGCCGGTTCGCCTTTTTCTGCGTCCCACCAGTGATAATAATTGCGATACGGATTTTCCCGCGAACTGCGCGATTGTTTGAACCATTCGTGTTCGTCGGACGAATGATTGACGACCAAATCCAAAACCAATCTCAGCCCGCGTTCGTGCATTCCCGCCAGCATTTCGTCAAAGTCCGCCATCGTGCCGAACTCGTCCATAATTGCCCGGTAATCGGAAATATCGTAGCCGTTATCATCGTTCGGCGAACCGAAAATCGGGTTCAGCCAGACGACATCAATGCCGAGCGATTTGATATAGTCGAGCTTTTCGATAATGCCGCGCAAATCGCCGATGCCGTCGCCGTTTGAGTCTTTAAAGGAACGCGGGTAAATTTGATAAACGACCGCTTCCTTCCACCATTTTCTTTGTGATTCGTTCATAAATTACAAGTTGTAAAACAAAGAAGGTTCGCGGGTGATGGATAAACAATCGTCCGCGAACTTTGAATTTACTTGACGACAGCGAAATCTCCTTGCAGATTTTCGTTCCATTCGTCAGTTTCACCAATGTATTGCGGCTCGACATCTTTGGTGATGAAGAAACAGGAGGCTGCGCCCAAAAGCATACAGATACCGCACAAAACCAGCGCATTACGCGGATCGCCTTGCAGTAAAGTGTTGTAGTAAAGACCGGCGGTAGCGTTGTTGATGATCTGCGGAATACAGATAAAAGCGTTGAGCAATCCCATATACACGCCGATTCGTTTGGGCGAAACAATCGAGGTCGTCATAATAAACGGGATTGTGATAATTGCCGACCAAGCGATGCCGACACCGACCATACAGGCTAAAACCGCCGTGATATTAGTGAGAAACAGCATCGAAATAAATCCGATTCCGCCGAAAACCAGCAGAACGCCGTAAGTCATTCGCGTTCCGATGGCTTTGACGATTGACGGAATCAAAAACGCCATCAAAACGGTCGTGACGTTCATCACGATAAAAGCGATGCCGCCGTAAGACGAACCTTCGGCGAAATTCGGCGATTCAGGTGTCGGCGCGTTGAAAGAATGCCGTGCAATCGAAAGCGACAGGTATTGCCACATAAACGGCAGTCCATACCAGGTAAATAATTTTACCCACCAAATGCGCCGCAATCCGACCGGCATATCTACAATCGCTTCCCAAATATCTTTGAAAGCGTGACCGATTTTGCCGAAGAATCCGCCTTTTGCCGCTTGTTCGGCGCGAAACTCCGCGAGATCGTCAGGCGGATATTCATCTGTCGTAAAGTTCGTCCAAGCCATCGAAGCGAGCATTGCGACGACACCGATCACGAACGAGTATTTAACGATATTCGGAATGTGTTTGCCGCCCTGCGTATCGGACGAAACGCCGACCGCCAACAGAAACAAAGGCATAAATCCGGCAGCGATTTGTCCGCCGGCGATCATAAAAGTCTGCACTGAAAAACCGACCGTCCGTTGTTTGTCGTTGAGTTTGTCGCCGACCATCGCCCGATACGGCTCCATCGCCGTATTCATCGAAGCGTCCAAAATCCAAAATAACCCGACCGCCATCCACAACACGGACGAATACGGCATCAGCAAAACCGCGACGCTGCCGACCAATGCCCCGATCAGGAAAAACGGTTTGCGCCGCCCGAATCGCGTCCAGGTTCCGTCGCTGATCGCCCCGATAATCGGCTGAATCAGCAAACCTGTCACCGGTCCCGCCAGCCACAAAATCGGCAGTTTCGATTCGTCCGCGTCGAGATAACGAAAGATCGGACTCAAGTTCGCCTGCTGCAAACCGAATCCGTATTGAATGCCGAGAAATCCGAAACTCATATTCCAGATTTGCCAGAAGGACAGCATCGGTTTTCGTTGTGTATTCATAAATTTTAAATGCTCCTAATTTAATAATTCCATCACGACGGCTTCATACGGTTTCAGTTTTCCGTCGGTCGAAGGCGTATTGTAATTGCCGAGTAAAACTTTCGCTTTGCTCAAATCCAAGCCGGTGTTAGCGGTCGCCTCAGTCGCTTTGAAGTTGAGTAAAACCAACAATTTTCTGCTGTTCAGCTCGCGCGTGTAGGCGTAAACGCTTTCGTTTTCCGCATCAAGCAGCGTGTATTTTCCGTAAACGAGCGTCAATTCTTTTTTGCGAAAAGCGGTTAATTGACGAAAATAATTGAGGGGCGAGGCGGCGTTTTTTTCCTGCGCGGCGACGTTTAAGGTTTCGTAGTTCGAGTTGATTTTGAGCCACGGCGTGCCGGTTGTAAATCCGGCGTTTGCCGCGTTTTCCCACTGAAACGGTGTGCGTCCGTTGTCGCGGGCGGCGATTTTTTGCGATTCTAAAAACTGTTTCAAATCGCCGCCTTCTTTTTCAATAGCTTTATACCAGTTGATTGATTCGATGTCGTTGTAGTCGGAGATATTATCGAACTTGATGTTGTTCATTCCGAGTTCGTCGCCGAAATAATAATACGGCGTGGCGCGCATCGTCAGCAGAAACGTCGAAAGCATTTTCGACGATGCTTCACGAAATTCGGGCGCGTCGTTTCCCCAGCGCGTCAGCATTCGCGGCTGATCGTGATTGCCAAGATAAATCGTTCCCCAACCTTTTTGGTCGAAATTATCGCTCCATTTTGAATAGATTCGTTTGAAGTCGGTCAGCTTCCAGCCGTTCGGGTCAATCAGTTTTTTGGAATTCGGCAGATAACCCAAGCCAACGCCGTCGAAATGATACATCGTATTGAGTTCGCGGCGGTCTTCGTCCACAAAATTGTGCGCGTCGGCAGCGGAAACGCCGATTTCGCCGACCGTCATAACGTCATATTTCGACAGAACTTCGCGGTTCATTTCCTGCAAATACTCGTGAACGTGCGGACCGTTCGAGTAAAATTTGCCCCAATCATTATTATATTCAAGCGGAATCGGCGGAAACGTCGTATCTTTCGAGATAAACGCGATGACATCCATTCGGAAACCGTCAACGCCTTTGTCAAACCAAAACTTCAACATCGAATACATTTCCTCGCGCACTTTCGGATTTTCCCAATTCAAATCCGGCTGCTTCTGCGAAAAAATATGCAGATAATACGATTTCGTCGCCTCGTCATATTTCCAGGCATCGCCGTTGACATCGAAAAAGCTGACGCGCTTGTTCGGCTTGCCTTTCTCTGCGTCCCACCAGTGATAATAATTTCGATACGGATTTGTCCTTGATTTGCGCGATTCCTGAAACCATTGATGCTCGTCCGATGAATGATTGGCGACCAGATCAAGCACGATTTTTATTTTCCGGTCGTGCGCCGCTTTGAGCAGCGCGTCGAAATCTTCCATCGTTCCGAAATCTTTCATAATCGCCTGATAATCGGAAACGTCGTAACCGTTGTCGTCGTTAGGCGAACTGAAAATCGGATTCAGCCAGACGACATCAACGCCGAGACTTTGAACGTAATCGAGTTTCGACGTGATGCCTTTCAAATCGCCCACGCCGTCGCCGTTCGTGTCTTTGAAGGAACGCGGATAAATCTGATAAACGACCGCTTCTTTCCACCATTTTCGATTCGGAATTTCATCAGCGACGGCGGTTTTGGTCGCCGGAGCGTTGACGAAAGTATTTTGATTGTTGGAATTAGTCGGCGTTTGACACGCCGCCGTTAAAATCAATGCCGAAAGTATCGCCGGAAAAAGCATTTTTCGATGGTTCATATTTCAACTCCGTATAAAACTCCAATGATTAAGAACTTTGAGCGCGGGCGAAAACTTTCGCGTCGGCTTCTAAAACTTTAAACTCTTTATTCGTTCCGTCTTGCCTGCGATTGCCGACTTAAACTATGCTGAATGCAAATGAACCAGTTCGCAAAAAACGAATCGCCGCGAGCGACACCTGAACAGCTGGCGCAAATTTTTCAATACATCAAAGAAAATTGGCGCATTCTTTCGCGCTCGAATAAAGATTTGGCGAAATCCGCCGCCGATCCGAAGTTCGGCTCCCAAACCGGATGCGCTTTCGTTTATATTCCGCGCTCGGAAAACTTTCCAGCGGTCGCGGCGAAACTCGAAAGTGAAATGAGTGCGGCAGATTTCGCGCAAATCGAACTGCGTATTTTGCGAAAAGACGTTTCTCAAATCAGAGACCACGGACTTTTATATTTGCCTGAGCCGTATATCGTTCCCGGCGGACGCTTTAACGAAATGTATGGCTGGGACAGTTATTTTATCGTTCTCGGTCTGCTGCGCGACGGCGAAATCGAACTCGCTCGCGGGATGACGGACAATCTTTTATACGAAATCGAACACTACGGCAAAATCCTGAACGCCAACCGCACATATTATTTGTCCCGTTCGCAGCCGCCGTTTATTTTAATGATGGTGCTGGACGTTTATCGGGAAACCGGCGATAAAAAATGGCTTAAGCGGGCGACGGCGTTAATCGAAAAAACTTATGATTTATGGAACAGTGAGCCGCATTTGACCAGCGAAACCGAACTTTCCCGCTATTATTCGGACGATCCGACACCTGCGCCCGAAGTCGTCGCCGACGAAAAAGACGCGGAGGGCAAAACGCATTACGACCGTGTGCGCGAGTTTTACAAAAACAACGAAGTCGCCGATTACGATGTCAGCCATTATTACGATTTTCAAAAAGACGAACTCACGCCGCTTTTCTACATCGGCGACCGCTCGATGCGCGAATCGGGCTTTGACCCTTCAAATCGTTTCGGGCAGTTTAATGTTGATATTATCAATTACAATCCCGTCTGCCTGAACTCGCTGCTTTATCAAATGGAAATTGATTTAGCGGAAATCTCGCGTGAACTCGGCGATGAAAACGCCGCTCGAAAATGGCGTGAACTCGCCCGGAGACGCGCCGAAAATATTAACAAATTGCTTTGGGACGAAAAAGACGGTTTTTATTACGACTTGAATTTTACCACAAAAGACTTTCGCCGCTATCCTTTTTTGACGACGTTTTATCCGTTGTGGGTCGGCATCGCCGATCAAAAGCAAGCCGCCCGAATTGTCCGCAATCTCGAAACTTTTGAACAGCGCGGCGGACTGCAAACCAGCCCGTTCAAAACCGGCAGTCAATGGGACGCGCCTTTCGGCTGGAGTCCTCTGGAGCTGATCGCCGTCGAAGGTTTGCGAAAATACGGTTATGAAAACGAAGCCAATCGCCTGACCATTAATTTTCTGTCGCTGATTCTCAAAGAATTCATCGCAACGAAAACAATCGTCGAAAAATACGATGTCGTCCGCCGCGCTTCGGAAGTCGCCGGAGATATTCAATTCGGCTACGACTACAACGTCGTCGGCTTCGGCTGGACGAACGGCGCGTTTCTCAAACTTTACGACGCGCTGCCCGAAGCCGAAAAAAGCAAAGTGCTGAATTTGGACGGCATCGAAATCCTGTAAACCGACGAATTTGTTATAAAAAAAGGAGAAATTCCGGTTGGAAATTCTCCTTTTTTCTTGACGACGAAACGCGATTTTCAAAATCGTGTCCCGATAAAATCATCCCGACTCGCCGTTTAGAAACTGAATCTAACGGCAAATTGAAGATTACGCTGCGGGTCGTTGCCGAAAAAAGCGGTCGAATCGCTCTTTCCGAAATTCGCATTCGGAACGAGAACACCGGCGGCGGTGAAACTTCCCAAGAACGAATCGGGATTGCCGAGATTAACCGTGTTGAAAAGATTGACGACTTCCAGACGAAGTTCTAAATTCATTCTTTCCGTAAAGTTAAGTCGTTTGAAAAGCGATGCGTCCGTTCTGAAATAGCTCGGTCCGGCGATGGCGTTGCGCTTCAAATTACCGAATGTTCCGATTGCCGGTTTAGAAAAAGAACTTGCGTCAATCGTTCCATTGACTCCCGGCGTATATTTGATTTTCCCGTTAACATTCGGACGATTCGGTCCGGTGTCGCGGTCGCATTGTTGCTGAATCGTGTTGGTCGCCGGATTCAAAGCATTTCTACACTGATCGTATGAAATGTTGAACGGGAATCCGCTTTCCCACGTCGTATTCGAGTTGATCTGCCAGCCGCCGATAAAGAAGTCGGCAACGCGGCTCATTCCGCTAAAGTATTTGCGATTGCGACCAATCGGCAACTCAAACAGTTGTGTAAATACAAAGATGTTCTCACGGTTAAAGTCGGCTGTGCCGCGATTTAAACTCTTATCGAACGTATATTGCTCGCCGGCGTTGTTCACCGATTTTTGGCGCGTGTAGTGCGTCAAAATCGAGTAGCCGTTCGAGAACCGTTTGTTCAATTTGATTTGCAGCGAATTGTAGCGATTCGTTGCTCCGTAGCCCTGATATTGCAGAATATCTTGCGTCCAGCCGTATTTTTGGAAAAACGGTTTACGTTGGTTTATCGGTATGCCCGCCGTAAATCCGTTACTGCCGTATCCGGCTAAAGTCGCCTGATTGACATTCAAATCAGGGTTGTCGCCGACAAAGACATTTTTTCCGTTATTGCCGACATACGCCGCTTCCAACGACCAATTTTTAGCAAATTGATATTGGAAGGTTATGTTGTATGCGTCAACTCTCGGCAGTGTTTGCTTGTCGGTCAATGCTCTGACTAAAACGCCGTCGGGAATGAAGAAGCGTCCGTTCGACGGAATCGCAGTGTTTGACACACAGCCGCTTGCCGGACAGTTTTTAGGCAGCGTCGTGATACCGAAAAATCCGGTCGGTGCAGGCGGACCTTGCGATAAGTTGAAAACTCTTGCGCTGTTCGATGCCGCATTCAAGTTTTGCACTGCCAGAACCGGAATGTTTTGTGTTACGGTATGTCCGAAAACCGTTCCGAAAACGCCGATGTCATAACTGCGTCCGAAACCGCCGCGAATAACCATCTTATCGTTAATTTGATAAGCTACTCCTAAGCGCGGAGCAAAGTTAACCGAATTCTTGATGTTTCCGTTCAATTTGTTTCCGCCGACTCCGGCGACGACGATTTCTCCGGTATTCAAGTCCGCAAAACCGCCCTTTCCGGCTGCGTTTAAGACTTGCGGATTGAGAATATCAGCCCGAAGCCCGTAAGCAATCGTCAACTTCGGCGTTGCCCGCCAAGTGTCTTGTCCGTAATAGAAGTGCCGCCACTGTTTTTCTTTAGCATCAACGCTGGTGCTAACGTATCGTCTGAAGCCTGTAACATCACCAATTAGAAACGTCGCCAAACCGAGACCCGTTCTGTTCTGCCCGAAAGTCAATTCACCTGAACGATGGTTATCGCTCGGCACGCGCAGGTTGAAAGCGCGACGCACGTCAACGCCAAATTTCAACGTATGATTGCCGGCAACTTTCGTCAGGTTTGAAACGATTTGGTATTGTTTTTCGTTCTCGTCAAGCGGACAGTTACAGCGGTTCACGCCCAATCCCGAACCAAAATTGGTATCACGATTTGTAACCTGCGGACCGTTGGCTGTGAATGTCGTTCGAGAAACTCCAATAAATCCGGCGAATAATCCAGAACTGAAGTCATCAAAATTTAATCCCGGTATTCCGGCAGCCGTCGAAGGAGTAGTTTTGTAATCAAATGGGAAAACAGCAACTTTATAATTGAAAAATCCGAACCGGACATCAACGACGGTCGTCGGATTTAATGTGTAATCGAATCCCGTCGCCAAACTGATGTTTCGGCTTTTGGAATTGCCGCCGAGTGAAACCAATTCGGGACCACCCGCCTGACCGAACGCCGTCGGTCCATCCAAAGCGAACTTTCCGCGACTGAAGCGTCCGAAAAGATTAAATTTGTCCGAAAGGCGACTGTCAATTCGGATGTTGAAAATATCGTTATTGAACTTTTCACTGCCGGAAGCGGCAAAATTGTCGAGAACGCCTCCACTTGTTGGGTTCGGAAACAATCGCAACACGTTCAAAGCCTGCGGCGACAAACAGCCGTTTGCTGCCGGAGTTTGTCCCGCGCCGCAAGCCGGAATGATATTTCCGGCGTAGGCAATTCCGGTGCTTGGGTTAGTGATTATAGTTCCGTATTCACTTAAATTTCCGGTTCGCGCTAATGCGGTCGGAATTGTCAAAATTTTCGAGCCGCCCTGCGTCGCTCTCGTTCCCTGATAATCGCCGAAGAAAAACAAGCGATTTTTCAGAATCGGTCCGCCGATTGAAAAGCCGAATTGATCTCTTTTTGTATCGGGAATCAGTTTTCCGGTGATCGAATTAGGAGCTTTTTGCGAAAATGGATTGCGGGCTTGAAAACGGTCGCGTTGCGCGTATTCAAAAACACTGCCGCGAAAGCTGTTCGTGCCGCTTTTAGTTTGCACCGAAGCGACACCGGCGATTGCCTGTCCGAATTCGGCATCGTAGTTTTGCGAAGTGATTTTCGTTTCGCCAATCGAGTCAAACGTCGGATTGATAACGATAATGCCCAAAATCACGTCGCGGTTATCGGTTCCGTCGAGTTGAAAACCCGTGCCGCTGAAGGTTTGTCCGTTGACGATGGTTTGCGTCGAACCTTGCGGATTTTCGCTCGCCGCGTGACCCCAGAGCTGCTGCTGCGTTCCGGGTGTCAGCAAAATCAGTTTCGTGAAATTGCGGTCGAGAATCGGCAGTTCGGCGACCTCTCTGGTTGAAAAAGTCGTTGAGACATCAGCGCGGTCAGTCTTGAGAAGTTGCGTATCGCCTTCGATGGTCACGATTTCGCTGATCTGTCCGGTTTCAAGCTGAACGTCGTTTTTGGTTTGCGTGTCCACGCTCACCGTTACGTCGTTAATCAAACCCGACTTAAAATTTTGCTGTTCGACTTTGACGCTGTAAACGCCGGGAATCAAACGGTCTTTTTGGTAATACCCGTCCGAATTCGTCGTTACCGTATCAACCGTCTTTCGTTCGACACTCGTAATCGTAATCGTCGCGCCCGGCACCACGGCACCGGAATTGTCCGTTACAATTCCAGAGACACTGCCGTAAACTGCCTGTGCCTGAATTTGTCGCGGAATAAAAACCGATGACAATACAAACATTGTCAAAAGCATCAGAAAATGATTTCTAGTCATTCTAAAACCCTCCGTAATTTTTTAACAGAATAATTTACAAAAACTTTGTTTGAAGAAAAACAGCCTGCTCCGTGCCGAAATCGAATGATAAAAGAAATTTAGTTTGTTTTGTGAACAAACTAACTGAATCAAGGGCGATTACCAAACGAGATTTGCGGATTGCACTAAACAATAAAGTTTACAATCAACAGGAAAAATTATTTTTGATTTGCAATAAACTTAATATCCTAGAACTTAACAGGATTTCAATTTATTGTGCAACCGAACAATTGAGTCTTTCTGAGGCAATTTCCAATCCAGGTTTAATCAATCACAAAAATCATCCGCTCAACATAGATTATAATGACAGGTTTGTTCAGTTTTGGATTAGCCTACCGACGAAAAGAAAATACGGCGGGCGGTTTTTAAAAACGAAGTTTCCAAAAAAAGTTCAAAATTTTGGAGAAAGTGCCGGGTTTTCCCCAATCCTTTTGAAATTAAACGAGAAAAGTTTATTCTAAAAATCAAATCGGTCTATTCAGGAATACTTTCAATTTGCCCAAAATGAGATTTGCAAATTTACTAACGATAGTTTTTTTTATTATTTTGACGACAACCTACGCGGCGGCTCAGAATAATGTCGTCGGTCAAGACGACGCAGTTGAACAATCCGTTATACGCGCCCAAAATCTTTTGAAAAAAGGCGATGTCGAGGGCGCAGTCGGACTTTTGCAAACGACCTCGCAAAATAATCCGCAGAATGAAGTTGTCAAATACTGGTTGGGCAAAGCCTTCTATTTACAGGGAAATTATCAAAAAGCGATTGAAACTCTGAGCGGAATCGCCGGTAAATTTCCCCAAGATTCCAACGAGCAAACTCAAATTGTTCAAATGCTCGGACTGGCGCATTATATTTCGGGACGGCTTGCCGAAGCGATTCCTTATTTCGAGCAAATGATGCGGCGGCAGCCCGAAAACGGAGAAGCCGCTTACGCGCTCGGTGTCTGCTACATTCAAACCCGTCAATCGGCGAAGTCGCGGGATGTTTTTGCAAAATTGTTTAAGGTTCAAATCAATTCCGCCTCGGCTTATCTGCTGAACGCGCAAATGCTCGTCCGCCAGCAGTTTGAAGAAACCGCCGAAATCGAATTGAACAAGGCTCTGGAACTCGACCCGAAACTGCCGCAGGTGCGGTTCATATTGGGCGAACTGGCGATTTACCGCGCCGAGATTGACAAAGGAATCGAACTCCTAAAACAGGAAATCGCGCTTAATCCGGCGAACGCGATGGCTTATTATCGTCTGGGCGAAGGTTTATCGCGGCAATTAAAATGGGACGAAGCGATTCCGCCGCTGCAAAAATCGGTGTGGCTGAATCCTTTTTTCAGCGGTCCGTATATCGTTTTGGGCAAGGTTTATTTGAAGAAACAGGATTTGGGCAACGCCGAAAGTATGCTGCGCCGTTCGACCACTATTGACCCGAATAATTTCGGCGCACATTATCTGCTGGCACAGGTTTTACAGCAATCGGGAAGGACGGACGAAGCCAAAACCGAATTCGCTCTGGCGGAAAAACTGCGCGGCAACGGAGACAAAAATCCATAAAAGATGAAAAAACTGCTGTTTGTCTTTTACACAATTTTCGCCGCGCAGATTTTTGCACAAACTGACGGCGCAATTAAACCGTTTCCCGTAACATTTACGGACATCGCGGCAAACGCCGGATTGAAAGACACGACAATTTACGGCGGCGTAAATTCAAAAAAATACATTATCGAAACGAACGGCTGCGGCGTGGCGTTTTTCGATTACGACAACGATAATTGGACGGACGTTTTCGTGATGAACGGCACACGGCTCGAAGGTTTTCCGAAAGGCAAAGAACCGACGATTCATCTTTACCGCAACAATAAAAACGGCACTTTCACCGACGTAACAGACAAAGCGAATCTGCGCCGTTCGGGTTGGGGTTCGAGCGTTACCGTCGGCGATTACGACAACGACGGTTTTAACGATTTATTTCTGACCTATTACGGGCAGAATGTTTTATATCGCAACAAAGGCGACGGAACTTTTACGGACGCAACGGCGAAAGCCGGATTTCCGATTGGCA
>JAYVGL010000160.1:0-7152 GCA_043772175.1 Pyrinomonadaceae bacterium
GAGGGCGTTGCAGATTTGGCGTAAATCTGCGGTGCGTCGTCGCCCGAACTGTTCGGGCGGTGGTAACATATGTCCGAGCAATTGCCATTGCTCATCGGACAGGTCAGACGGATAGGTTGTTCTTTTCATTGCAGAAACAGTTTAACCGTTTCGGTTGACCTTTCCTGAATTTCCAAACACGCTCTTAGATCACTTCCGCCGCCCGACCAGCCCCCCAAACTTTCCTAATCAACGCCGATTAACCGTAACTACGCCCGTCTTCCGCTTCCAAAAGAGGAAATCTGAGCGATCAGTCTATTTATTCGACCGTCTTTGCCTGCTGGTTTCAAACGGCAAAAGGTGAAGGCGAAGGATTGTCAAAGCAATATTTTGATTAGACCTCTTGCAAAAGTAATTTAATGATCAATTGCATAGTTATACAAACCGGCAATCAGATTGACGCGCAGCATAAATCGGCGACGGCGATTTCGATACCGCTCCGCCAATATCCGAAAGATTTTCAGGTGCCGGATGATATGTTCAACCACCACGCGCTCGGATGCCAGTTGCTTGTTGAACTCTTTCGGCTGCTCGGTCAGTTCGCCGCCCTTCGGTTTCTTGAACGGCGTTCGCGCCTTTTTGTGCAACTCAAGTATTCCTTGATAACCACTATCGGCAAGGCACTCCACCGTTTCCGGCAATTTCGCCTTGCTGTGCTTATAGAGCGAAAAATCGTGCTGCGCTCCCTTCGCAAACCGTGTGTCAATAACTTGCCGCGAATGCTTGCAAACTCGCAGTTGGGTTTTTATCGTGTGCCGCTTTTTCTTGCCCGAATAGTATCTTTTTTGTTTTTTTTCGGACGTTCAATCGGCGATTCGGCGACATCCACGACGACCACTTCGATGTCCGGCAAGTTTTCCTTGAATCGCTTGCCGGGCAAAGTAAATTCTTTGGCGCGGCTTAAAATGTCTTCAACGCGGGTGATAATGCGTGAAACGGCGGATTCGCTGATGCCCCAACTCGTCCCGATATGGAACATCGTCCGATATTCGCGCCAGTATTCAAGCGTCAGCAACATTTGATCTTCTGTTTCCAACTTCGGCGGTCTGCCAGCCGCGAGTCGTTGGGCAGCAGATTTTTGGCGGACAATTTCACACATTTTATCAAAAGTTTCGCGTTCAACGCCGCAATATCGTTTGAAATCAGCGGCGGATAACTGGTTTAGTTTTTCGTAGAGCATTTGTAGGTAGCTCCATCATTTATTGCTTTGCTTTTGCAAGAGGTCTATTAGAAATCATAATGAAATTTTTTATTACTCGAAAGCGTTCGGGGTGCGCCGCCGCCTGTTCGCCGGCTCTTCTCGTGACGGCGACGGCGGCACAAAATCCGCCGCTTTTAGCGAAAAACAGTTTAGTTGAAAAAAGGGAAACAATCGTTACCTCAGAACCGAAACCGATTTTAGTTTCGGTTCTGGGGAATTACTACAATCGGCAGGACGGCGTTTCGATCAACGAATTGATTGAACGCGCCTTAAATACGA
Organism: Pyrinomonadaceae bacterium; assembly: GCA_043772175.1. Classification (GTDB taxonomy): domain Bacteria; phylum Acidobacteriota; class Blastocatellia; order Pyrinomonadales; family Pyrinomonadaceae. The sequence continues at coordinate 1,520 of JAYVGL010000160.1, forward strand.
ATCAGGATTTAGCAGCGACGAGGCTCGAAATCGAACGGGCGAAAGCGCGTCTTAATCAAGTTCGTCTGCGCCCGAATCCGACGCTCGAATTCGAGCAGTCTTCGGGCGCGATTATGGGTTCGCCCGGCGGCGGGCAATTCACCGTCGGCGCGTCGCTTCCGATTGAAATCTACGGGCGACGCTCCGCTCGGATTAACGTCGCGCAAATTGAAATCCAGGCGAGCGAAGCGGAAGTTCGCAACCGCGAGCGAATTTTGGCGGGGAACATCTTAACCAATTACACCGATGCTCTCGCCGTTCTGCGCGAACTCGACGCGACCGAACGACTGCTCGAACTCGATTTGCAGACGACGCGCTTCGTCCAGATTCGCGTCAACGAAGGCGAAACGCCGCCGCTCGAACTCAATCTTTTGCGGGCGGAAGTCGAACGCCTGCGGTCACGCCGCCAGCTTGTCGAAGGACGGCTCGAATCGGCTTTGACTCAATTAAAAACGCTCGCCGGAATTCCTTTCGACGAACCGCTCGTCTTGCGCGAACAACTGCCGACGGCGATTCTGCCCGCCCCGCCGCCGCCGCGGGAAGCCGCGATAGATGTTGCCCTCAGAACGCGCCCCGACATTCTTCTGGCAAACACCGAAGAACAAGTCGCCGCCGCCGGTTTGCGGCTCGTCAGAGCGCAGAGCCGACCGGATTTGACCGCTTACACGCGCTACACCGAAGGGCGTTTGGGCTTCCAAAAATCGGCTGACGGGCGTTACCCAAGCCGCGACCGCACCTTGACCTTCGGCGCGGCAGTCGGTCTGCCGATTTTCAACAAAAATCAAGGCGCACGCGCTGAAGCCGAAATCACCGTCAGGCAAACGCAAGCCCGCCGGGAGTTTGCCGAACGAGTCGTGCGCGGCGAAATTCTGGCGGCGTATCAACGCTTTGAAGCGGCAAATCGCGCCGTGGCGACTTTAGAAAACGCCGCCCTTCCGCTTTCCACTCAAAACATCGAAACCTTTCGCCGCGTTTATGAAATCGGCGAAATCAAAATCACCGATTTGATTGCCGAGCAACGCCGCCTGCTCGATGCGACGCGCGATTTAACCGAAGCCCTGACGCTGCGATACCGCGCTCTGGTTGACTTAAACGTCGCGCTCGGCGCGGGTGGCTTGCTGCCGGAAACGAAATGAGATGTCGAAGATGAACCAGCCGAAAAATCCAGAACCGAATAGGAATTTGAAAAACGATATGCAAGAAGAAATTATCAACGAAGAAAACATTCATCACAAAAAGGACGATGAGGAATTAAATCGTCTGGAAACAAATTTTGACAAGGGCGAGCGTAAAACCGATGCCGTCGAAATCGTCGAAACCAATTCGCCGGAAACAAAACCGAAAAAAATGTTCGCGTGGATTTTAACCGCCGTCGTTATTGGGCTGATTGCTATTATCGGCTTTGCTTGGATTGTGAGTAAAAAATCAGCGACGACCGTTAACGTCGAAACCGAGGCGGCAAAACCCGAAGAACAAAAGGAAGGCGAAACGGGAAAAGAAGTAAAGCTCGAACCGGAAACTCTGGCTTCGGCGAATCTTGCAATGGAAACCGTCACGCAGCGTCCGGCAATCGCCAAGCTGTATGTCACGGGTCCGGTCGAACTCAATCCCGAAAAGACGGAAATGGCAACGCCGCTCGTCGGCGGGCGAATCGAAAACGTCTTTTACGGCGTGGGCGATTACGTGCGGCAGGGCGCGACATTAGCCGTCATTTCCAGCCCGCAGCTCGCGCAGCTGCACGGCAAAATGCACGAATCCAAAACGCGCTACGAACTCGCGCAACGAAATCTCGCCCGCGTTCAAAAGGCGGAAAACCGCGTTTCGATCCTTCAGGCGAAAGCCAAACTCGATGAAGCGGACGCGACTTTAAAACGAACGAAACGGCTGATCGAACTCGGCGCGGGCGCGGGCAAAGATTTGATTTCCGCCGAAACCAATTATAAAACGGCGAAAGCCGATTACGATTTTCAGTCGAACATCGCGCTCAACAAAGAATTGCAGGAAGCCGGAGCCGAAGTTGAAACCTCGCGGGTTGATTTGATTCATATCGAAGATGAAATGCGCTCGCTCGGCGTGCCGTATGACCGGAGTCAGCCCGACGACCACTCGAAAGATACTTCGCTCGTCGCCGTCCGCGCTCCGCTGGCGGGCGTGATTACCGAAAGAAAATTTAACGCCGGCGCAGGCATTGAAGCGGCATCGCCGATCTTCGCCGTCTCGAATCTTTCGACCGTTTACGTCATCGCCAACGTGCCGGAAGTGAATGTTGGAAAACTTTCCGTCGGCTCGGTAGCGGAAATCAAATCGCCGTCAATCGGCACGATCAACGGGCGCATCAGTTATATTGACCCGCGCCTTGACGAAACGACCCGGACGGCGCGAGTCCGTCTGGAAGTTCCGAACGGAAACGGCAAATTGCGGGCGGGAATGTTCACCGAAGTCGGATTCCGAACGGGAACTACCGAAGCGAGCGGCGAGGAATTAGTCGTCGCCTCAGACGCGATTCAGCGCACGGGCGATAAGACAATCGTCTTCGTCCCGCGTAAAAACGAATCGGGCGCGTTTGAAGTCCGCCAAGTCGAGGCGGGCGGCGAAACCGAAGGCTACACGCGCATCGTCTCCGGCTTGAAATTAGGCGAAACGGTTGTCACGAAAGGCAGTTTCACGTTAAAGACGCAACTCGAAAAAGCGGCGATGGGAGAAGAATAGTAATTCGATTTTAGATTTTAGATTTCGGATTTTGGATTGGTTTTCAGGCAAACGAATTTGCTGTTTCCTGGTAAATTTTACTTTTGAAAAGCGATTCGAGCAATGGATTTTCCGCTTACTGCTCACCGCTCACCGCTTACTAAATTTATGATTAACGCACTTATTCGCTTTTCGATAGCGCAAAAATTGGTCGTCCTCTTGCTGGTCGCAATTATGGCGGCGGCGGGCGCATACAGCCTGATAAATTTACCGATTGATGCCGTGCCGGATGTCACGAACGTGCAGGTGCAGGTTTTGACATCCGCGCCGTCGCTCGCGCCTCTGGAGATTGAACGGCAGATTACGTTTCCGATTGAAGTGGCGATGTCGGGCATCCCGAATGTCGAAGAAATCCGCTCGGTGTCGAAGTTCGGCATCTCGAACGTGACGATTGTTTTTGAAGAATCAACCGATATTTATTTTGCCAGACAGCTTATTCTCGAGAGAATGGCGACAGCGCGCGAACCGCCCGAACGGACGATTCTGGAAGCGTGTCTGGAAGTGGCGCGACCCGTCGTGTTCGCCGTGGCGATTATCGCCATTGTTTATCTGCCGATTCTTTCACTTCGCGGCATTGAAGGAAAGATGTTCGTGCCGATGGCTCTGACCGTGATTTTCGCGCTTCTCGGTTCATTGATCCTTAGTCTGACTTACGTTCCGGCGATGTTCGCCCTGATTTTGCGCGGGAATGTTTCGGAAAAAGAAAGTTTTCTGATTCGCCGGGCAAAGCGGATTTACCAGCCCGCGCTCGCTTTCGTGATGAAATTTCGCGCTCAGGTTCTGGCGATTGCGGTGGCGACGGTTTTGATTTCGGGCGCGATTTTTCCGTTCTTGGGCGGCGAATTTATTCCGCGTCTCGACAAGGGCGATATTTTAATCGAAGCGATTTTGCTGCCGAGTGTGTCCTTGAATCAGTCAATGAAAATGACGACCGAGGTCGAGAAATCACTTAAAGTTTTTCCCGAAGTTAAAACAATCGTTTCTAAATGCGGCGCGCCCGCCGTCGCTACCGATTCGATGAGTCTCAATCAATGCGATGTTTTCGTAATGCTGCATCCGATTGACGATTGGAAATCGGGAATGACCAAAGAGGAACTCATCGAAGCGATGTCGAAAAAAGTCGAAATGGAAGTTCCGGGCGCGGCTTCGTTCGGATTTATGCAGCCGATTGAAATGCGCGTCAACGAGTTGATTGCCGGAACGCGCGGCGATGTCGCCGTCAAACTTTTCGGCGACGACCTTGAAGTTCTCGCAAAAAAAGGCGAGGAAATCAACCGCGTTCTCGGCTCGATCCAAGGCGCGGTCGAAAACAAAGCCGAAGTGACGACCGGCTTGCCGCAGCTGCAAATCAAACCCGACCGCGCCGCGATTGCGCGTTACGGCTTGAACGTCGAAGATGTCAACGAACTGGTCGAAGCGATTTTCGCGGGCAAAAAAGCCGGGGAGGTTTTCGAGGGCGAACAGCGTTTCGACATCGTTCTGCGCCTCAACGAAAACGCCGGCAAAACCGTCGAATCGGTGCGCGGTCTAACCTTGACTTCGCCGACCGGACAGCGCGTTCCGCTCGCGCAGGTTGCTGACATCTCTCTAGTGAAAGGCGCGGCGCAGATTTCGCGTGAAGCCACGCGCCGTCGCATCGTCGTTTCAACCAACGTGCGCGACCGCGACATTGCAAGTTTTGTCGAAGAGGCAAAGCAAAAAATCGCACAGCAAGTGCAGTTGCCGCCCGGCTATTACCTGACGTGGAACGGAACTTTCGAGAATCTCGAACGCGCGACCTCTCGGCTTTTGATTGTCGTTCCCATCGCGCTGTTTCTGATTTTCGTGATGCTGTTCTCGACTTTCGGCTCGGCGAAACAAGCCCTGATTATTTACACCGGAATCCCGTTTGCCATCGTCGGCGGAATTTTCGCGCTCGCCGTGCGAGGAATGCCGTTCTCGATTTCTGCCGGTGTCGGCTTCATCGCACTGTTCGGCGTGGCGGTTTTAAACGGCGTGGTGATGGTCAGTTTTATCAATCATCTGCGCGACGAAGGAAAATCCGTGATTGATGCCGTCAATGAAGGCGCGATGACCAGATTGCGTCCGGTTTTAATGACCGCACTTGTCGCAAGTTTAGGATTTATCCCGATGGCTTTAGCAACGTCAGCAGGTGCGGAAGTGCAGCGACCGCTGGCGACGGTTGTTATTGGCGGTTTGATAACATCAACTTTATTGACTCTGCTCATTTTGCCGACGCTTTACGCTTGGTTTGAAAAAGATGCGGAAGGAGAATTTACTGAGGAATAAAAACAAATCTTATGAAACTAATCATTGCTATCGTGCGACCGCATACGCTTGATAAAATCGTCGTCGCGCTCGAAACAATCGAAAATTTTCCCGGTATCACAGTAACGGATGCCGAAGGTTTCGGACAGCGTTTGCGAACGAGCGCGTATGACGCGCTCAACCCGTTCAAGCTGAAAAAAAAATCGAAATCGCCGCCAATGACGAGATGGTCGAGCAAATAGTTACGACACTCCGCGAACACGCGCACACGGGTAAAAAGGGCGACGGAATTATTTTGGTTTTGCCGATTGAAAACGCCGTTTTGATTTAATCGTTCCTTATAGGTTTAATCTTCCGTTTATGTTCGGTTTGTTAAACTCTTAACGATATGCGGATTTTATTAGTCGAAGACGAGCGGCGCATCGCGGGATTCCGCACGGTGGCAAACAAGCAAAATATCAGGCTCGAATACAAAACGCCAGAAGAGATGAAATTTTCCGGCGACGCGCAGATGTTGCGGAGGATTTTTTCAAACTTGATTGACAACGCTCTCAAACACGCCGAATCGCTCGTTAAAA
>JAYVGL010000161.1:0-3475 GCA_043772175.1 Pyrinomonadaceae bacterium
TCGGGAAAATATGTCGCAACTGATTTGCACAAAGTCGGCGGCATTCCGCTGGTGATGAAAATTTTGCTTGAAAAAGGAGTTTTGCACGGTGATTGTCTGACGATTACCGGAAAAACCGTCGCCGAAAATCTCGCGGAAGTTTCGGCGCAAGTTGATGAAACACAAGTCATTGTGCGTTCTTGGGAAAATCCGCTTTACGCCGAGGGACATCTCGCAATCTTAAACGGCAATCTCGCCGAAGAAAACGCCGTCGCTAAAATTACGGGCATCAAAAGCCGTAAAATTACCGGAAACGCCAAGGTTTACGATTCGGAAGAAGACGCGATGGCGGCGATTATCGGACGAAAAATCGAAGCGGGCGATGTTGTCGTCATTCGCTACGAAGGTCTGAAAGGCGGACCCGGAATGCGCGAAATGCTCGCGCCGACTTCGGCAATTATCGGATTGGGATTGGGCGATTCGGTCGGCTTAATTACGGACGGCAGATTTTCCGGCGGAACTTACGGAATGGTCGTCGGACACGTCGCGCCCGAAGCGGCGGTCGGCGGCAACATCGCCCTCGTTCAAAACGGCGATTCGATTACGATTAATGCCGACGAAAGGCTTTTGCAGGTTAATTTATCCGACGAAAAACTGGCGGAAAGACGCGCCAACTGGCAGCCGCCGAAAATGAAATACAATCGCGGCGTGATTGCGAAATACGCCAAACTCGTTTCGTCCGCTAAGTTCGGCGCAGTGACGGACTGAAAGTTCAGAGTTCAAACTTCAGTTTGTCTTTCCGCCGCGACTTCGCTGGCGCAAAAGCCGCCTAAAGGCGGAACTCGGAACGATTGGCGAACACTTAAAAATGTAAATTACAGAACAGTTTAAAGACTTTGCAGATGAAAAAAATACTAAGCAATTCCGCCGAAAAAGGCTTGTATCTTCCACAATACGAACACGATTCGTGCGGAATTGGTTTTGTGACGAACGTCAAAGGCGGAAAGTCGCACCAAATTGTCGAAGATGCGCTCAAAATCCTGATCCGAATGAATCATCGCGGCGCGACCGGCTCGGAAGAAAACTGTGGTGACGGCGCGGGAGTTTTGACACAGATTCCGCACGACTTTTTTCGGCGCGAATGTGAAAAACTGCATATTGAACTTCCTGAACCCAAAAATTACGCCGTCGGAATGATTTTTCTGCCGCAGGACTCGGCGCATCGCGCCTTTTGTGAACAGACTTTGGAGAGAATTATCGGCGAAGAAGGGCAGAGATTTCTCGGTTGGCGCGATGTGCCGTTTGATAATCGAACGCTCGGCTTAACGTCGTTGAATTCGCAGCCGTTTATCAAACAAATTTTCATCGGTAAAGGCGAAAATATCAATGACGACGGACAGTTTGACCGAAAATTATTCGTCATCAGACGTTGGGCAAAAGAGTTGATTACGCGTGAAAACGCTGATCTCGCGGAGCAGTTTTATTTCGCCAGTCTTTCGACGAAAACGATTATTTACAAAGGAATGCTGACGACGACGCAGCTCGGTTCTTTTTACCCGGATTTGCACGACGAAGCGTTCAAATCCGCGCTGGCGGTCGTTCATTCGCGGTTCAGCACGAATACTTTTCCGAGTTGGTCGAGGGCGCAGCCGCTTCGATATATCGCGCATAACGGAGAAATAAACACTCTGCGCGGCAATATAAATTGGATGAATGCGCGTGAGAGTAATTTGAAATCAACGCTGTTCGGTGAAGATTCGCCGAAGGTTTTGCACGTTATTGACGTTGACGCGAGCGATTCGGGCGCGTTTGATAATTCATTGGAGACGCTGACTTTAGCGGGTCGCAGTCTGCCGCATTCGGTGATGATGATGATTCCCGAACCGCTGTCGGCGGAAAACGCGATGAGCGCGGAGAAACGCGCTTTCTACGAATATCACGCCTGTTTGCTGGAGCCTTGGGACGGTCCGGCGGCGATAACTTTTACCGACGGCGAAATTATCGGAGCGGTTTTAGACAGAAACGGTCTGCGTCCGTCGCGTTATTATGTAACGAAAGATGATGTCGTGATAATGGCTTCGGAAGTCGGCGTTTTGGAAATCGAACCGTCGAATGTTTTGCGAAAAGGTCGGCTTCAGCCGGGAAAAATGTTTCTGATTGACACGCGGGAAGGACGAATTATTTCCGACGAAGAAATCAAAGGTAGAATTGCGACGGAACTTCCGTATCAGGTTTGGCTTAAGCAAAATCTGTTACATATCAACGATTTACCGCCGCCGCCGTTCGTTCACGAAGTCGTTCACGAAACCGTCGTGCGGCGGCAGAGAGCGTTCGGTTACACGGAAGAAGAACTGCGAATGCTGATCGCGCCGATGGCGACCGACGGCGCGGAAGCGACCGGTTCGATGGGCAACGACACGCCGCTGGCGGTTTTTTCACGCAAACCGCAGCTTCTTTATAATTATTTCAAACAACTTTTCGCGCAGGTGACGAATCCGCCGATTGACGCGATTCGGGAGGAACTCGTTACGTCAATTGACACGGCAATCGGGCGCGACGAAAATTTGTTCGAGCCGACGGCGAAGGCGGCGCACCAAATCAAATTAAATTCGTTCGTGCTGACCAATGAAGAGTTGGAAAAGCTGCGTTTATTGGGCGATTCGGAAAGCGCGGGGGGGAAAACCGGCTTCAAATCAATCACGCTGCCGATGCTTTTCGACAAACAGCACGGCACGCAGGGACTCGAATGGGCGTTGGAAAAACTCTGTCATCAGGCAAGCGCGGCGGTCGCTGACGGTTACGATATTTTTATTCTGTCCGACCGCGAAATGGACGAAAACCGCGTTACGATTCCGGCACTACTCGCCGTTTCCGCCGTCAACAATTATTTGATTCGGGAAGGCACTCGGACGCAGGTCGGCTTCGTTTTAGAATCGGGTGAACCGCGCGAAGTTCATCATTTCGCGCTGCTTTTGGGTTACGGCGCGACGGCAATCAATCCGTATCTGGCGTTCGAGACGATTCACGATCAAATTAAGTCGGGCGCAATCGAAATCGAAGCGGCGCGAGCCGATAAAAAATACGTCAAAGCCGTCAATAAAGGTGTCGTTAAGGTGCTGTCGAAAATAGGTATTTCGACGATTCGCAGTTATCTCGGCGCACAGCTTTTCGAGATTCTCGGCATCGGCGCGGCGGTCGTCGAAAAATATTTTACGGGAACAGCTTCAAGGCTCGGCGGAATTAGTCTGGACGAAATCGCGCAGGAAGCAATCGTGCGCCACAAACAGGCTTTTGCGCCGAATCACGATGCCGATTCGCTCGAAACGGGCGGCGTTTATCAATGGCGGCAGACCGGCGAGACGCATCTTTTCAATCCGCAGACGATTCACAGTTTGCAAAGAGCGTGTCGGACGGGCGATTACGAAATTTTCAAACAATTCAGCCGCCTTGTGAACGAACAGGAAAACAATCTCGTTACTTTGCGTTCGCTTCTGCG
>JAYVGL010000162.1:0-3181 GCA_043772175.1 Pyrinomonadaceae bacterium
TCATCGGAGAGGTCAGACGGATAGGTTTTTCTTTTCATTGCAGAAACAGTTTAACCGTTTCGGTTGACCTTTCCTGAATTTCCAAACACGCTCTTAGAATCAGTTTTGAATCTTGAATCCTGAATCCTGAATCCGACTTTGGCGCGAGCCGAGCAAAAAACGCGCCGCTTGAAATCCACGAAATTCGCCGCAGAGTTTTTTCCAGGTTTCCTTTTTGAGCTTTGCGCGGAATCTCGTGGATATTTTTTGTGCGATGAACGACGAAACCGACACAAACCTGATCGCTCTGCTGACCGATTTCGGGACGAAGGATTATTTCGTCGGGGCGATGAAAGGCGCGATTTTATCGGTCAACCCGAAGGCATTAATCGTTGACATCACACACGAAATCGAATCGCAGAATATCGCGGCGGCGAGTTTTACTTTGCGGGCTTGTTATGAAAATTTTCCCGTAAAAACGATTTTCGCGACGGTCGTTGATCCCGGTGTCGGTTCAAACAGAAAGGCGATTCTGGTCGAAACGGACGACTACTACTTTATTGCGCCGGACAACGGATTGTTGAGTTTTCTGTTCGGGAAAGCAAAGAAGCGGGACGTTTTCGAGTTGACGAATGAAGAGTTTTTCGCTCGAAGTGTCAGCGCGACTTTTCACGGGCGCGACGTTTTCGCGCCCGCTGCCGCGCATCTTTCAAAAGGCATTTCGCCGGATTCGTTCGGAGCGCGAACTAAAAACTACGTTCGAGTTCGGGAAGCCGTGCCGCGCCGAATTTCAGCCGACGAAATCGAAGCCGAAATCATTCACGCCGACCGTTTCGGCAATCTCATCACCAATCTGACCGGCGCGGATATGCCGGAAAATTTTACGCTCAGGCTAAACGAAACGACGATTAACAAACGGCGAAAATTCTTTGCCGAAGTTGAAACAAGCGAACCTTTTATGATCCTCGGCAGCGCGGGTTTTCTTGAAATCGTCGCTTTTCGAGATTCGGCGAAGCGATTGCTAAATGCCGAAATCGGTCAGAAAATAATCGTTACAAAGTCTTAATTTTCCACAACTTGTAACTTACAAATCGTTTTGCTAAATTTAAACAACGCAAAAATCTAATAACTTTAGGGGTTTAATCAACAAATGAGTACAGGAATAGAAACAACCGCCGCCACCGCCGGACTGCGCGGAGTGGTCGCCGCGCAGAGCGCGATTGGCGATGTTAACGGTGAAGAAGGAATTCTAATTTATCAAGGTTACGACATTCACGATTTGGCGGAAAATTCGACGTTTGAAGAAGTCATTTTTTTGCTTTGGAACGGTCGTCTGCCGAAACGGGACGAACTCGCCGACCTGAAGACGCAGTTCCAGGCGAACAGCGATATTCCGACGGAGATTGTCGAGATGATGAAAACCTTTCCGAAGAATGCGAATCCGATGGACGTTCTTCGGACGAGCGTTTCGGCACTGGGTTTTTACGATGTGGACGGACACGGAACCGACCGCGAAACGGCGGTTAAGACGGCGGCGAAATTAACCGCGCAAATCGGAACATTGGTCGCCGCCTGGGAACGCCTTCGCACCGGCAAAGACGTGATCGCGCCCGACGATAGTTTGAGCATCGCGGAAAACTTCCTGTATATGTTCACCGGCGAAAAACCGGAAGCCGACGAAGCTAAAATTTTCGACACCGCTTTGATTCTCCACGCCGACCACGAATTGAACGCCTCGACCTTTACGACGCGCGTTATCGCCGGAACTCTGGCTGATGTTTACGGCGCGGTCACGGGCGGCATCGCGGCACTCGCCGGACCTTTGCACGGCGGCGCGAATACGAACGTGATGAAAATGCTCAAGGAAATCGGCTCCGAAGAAGCGATTGACGGCTGGCTCGATAAGGCTTTGGAAGAAAAACGCAAAATTATGGGCATCGGACACGCCGTTTATAAAACCGAAGACCCGCGCGCGACTTGGCTCCGCAAATTCTCGAAACAGTTGGGCGAAAAGAAAGGCGAAATGAAATGGTTCAATATGTCGGAGAAAATCGAAAAAGCGATGCTGGAGAAAAAAGGAATGTATCCGAACGTAGATTTTTATTCCGCGTCGGCGTATTACCTGATGGACATTCCGCTCGACCAATACACGCCGATCTTCGCCGTCTCGCGCATTTCGGGCTGGACGGGACATATTTTAGAACAATACGGCAACAACAAACTGATTCGTCCGCGTGCCGAATACATCGGCGCACGCGATCAGAAATACGTGCCGATTGACGAACGATAAACGCCAGAAAAATAGACGTTAATTCCACAAAAAAAGGCAAAAGGATTCTTTCCGATTGCCTTTTTTACTGCCAAAATCAAATAAGAAACAATTGAAGCAAAAAAGCGAATTTGGCAAAGACTATGAACTACTGAAAATTATCCTTAAATCCAAACAAGATATAAAAAGTGGAAATCTTATAACGCACGAAGAAGTAAAGTTTCGTTTAGGCTCTGACGATAAAAAATCTGCCAATTGAAAATATGAACGGCAAACGCTTAATCGAAAAAATCAGACTGCGAAACATTCTTTCCTTCGGCGACAAAGGCGAAGAAATTACGCTCGAACCGCTCAACATTATCGTTGGTCAAAACGCTTCGGGTAAATCGAATTTGATTGAGATTTTTCACCTTTTGCAAGATGCGGCATTCGGACATATTTCAGAAAGGATTAAAGATAACGGCGGTATTAGCCAATATTTATGGAGAGCTAGTAATAAGTTTCCGATAGCAGAGATCGGCGTGTTTTTATCTTTCAAGGAAATTAGAAAAGATTTGCTTTTCTACGGATTAAAATTTAAGAGAAACAAACAGAATTTTGAAATAGTTGAGGAAGAGATAACTCCAGAAAATAAATTATTTGACGACGATTTCTACTACAGTAACAAAAATGCAGTTAATAACCTTGTGTATCGCAAGGAACTGAAATCTGGAAAAGAAGAAATAATTGTTCGCGAGGAACCAAGAGAGAAGTCGGATTCCACGAAATCTATATTGGGAACTCTTCCAGAGACTTATAATACTTTTGATGTAATTTATAAAATCAAGAAATTTTATAGAACCTGTTTGCAGTTTAACGGGAAATCATTTTTACTCTAACGATGGCTTACACCACTGATTTAACCGATCCGCAATTCGAGTTGCTCGAACAAGT
>JAYVGL010000163.1:0-3947 GCA_043772175.1 Pyrinomonadaceae bacterium
CGTGTCGCCGATGCTGCTTAAAAATCCGGTTTCGCCGTCGGTGACAACTTCGGGAATGCCGCCGATGCGCGTGGCGATGACGGGAACTTCGCAGGCTTGCGCTTCGAGCGCGGCGAGTCCGAAGGATTCTTCCTGCGAAGGCAGCAGGAATACGTCGGCGACGGCGAGATAATCGGCGATTTTCGCTTGTTTGCCGACGAAAATCGTTTGGTCGAGAACTCCCAATTGTTTGGCGCGATGGCGGACGGCGGACAATTCCGGTCCGTCGCCGACCATAATCAGATGCGCGTCGCCGCCTTTTTCGCGGACTTTATCGAGGATTTCGACGCAATCCATCGGGCGTTTGACGGCGCGAAAATTGGAAACGTGAACCAGCAGTTTTTCACCGTTCGGCGATAGATCTTTGCAAATCGGCGAACCTTCTTCGCGCCGGTATAATTCGGGCGAAATGAAATTCGGGATGACTTCGATTTCATCAAAATCGAAGGTTTCAATCGTTGCCTGCTTCAAAAATTTGGAAACCGCCGTTACGCCGTCCGACTGCTGAAGTCCGTAGCGCGTAATCGGCAGATAGGAGCGATCCGCGCCGACCAGCGTGATGTCGGTTCCGTGAAGCGTCGTGATAACGGGAACATAGCGTTTACCTTTGATGGATTCGCGGGCGAGAATCGCGGAAATCGAATGCGGAATCGCGTAATGAACGTGCAGCAAATCGAGGTTTTCCGAACGCGCCACGGTCGCCATTTTCGTCGCCAACGCCAGATCATACGGCTGATGCTCGAACAGTGGATACGACATCATTTCAACTTCGTGAAAATGAACGCGCTCGTTTAATTCCGTCAAACGAGTCGGCAGGGCGGAGGCGATAAAATGGACGTTATGACCGCGCAAAGCGAGTTCGCGTCCCAATTCCGAACCGACAATGCCGCTGCCGCCGTAGGTTGGATAAACCGTAATTCCGATGTTCATAAACTCAGTTAATGGCTGCTTTTTGGATGACTTTAATTTAACATTAACCGATAACCGATAACCATCAACCATTCGCTTTTTTCCTGATCAGATAGATCACGCCGCTGTAATCGTCGGTGAAGAGAAACGAATCGGCATCGAGTTTCACAATGCCGCACGGTCTGCCCATCACGTTTCCGTTTTGCAGAAACCCGCTGACGAAATCCTGTAATTTTTCGCCCTTTCGCATAATCACGATTTTATAACCGTGTCCGATTCGTTTGTCGGTCGAGCCGTGCAGCGCGACGAGGAACGAGTTTTTAATCGCATCGCCGTTCGTCGCTTCGTCAAAATAATCGAAGCCGAGAGCGGAAGCGTGCGCCGGAAAAAAGCCGTAAGCTGCCGGAACTTCGGCGCAGGACTTCAAACGCTTCGATTTTGTCGTGTCGCGGGCGACTTTCCCGCCCGCCGAATAACACGAAGCCCAGCCGTAATCCGCGCCGTTTTTTAAAGCGTAGAAAGTGTCGTCCGGTTTTTGCAATCCCAAATGATCCGCGCCTTGATTAGCAGCGAAAAAAGAATTGCCGACCCATTTCAAATCAACGGCGTTTCGCAAACCTTTGGCGTAAATTCGTCGGCTGCCGCCGTCCGCGTCCATCTCCAAAACGGCGGCGCGAACCGCTTCTTTTTCGTCGCAGGCGTTACAGCTTGAACCGACGGAAACGTATAATTTTCCGGTTGGCGCAAACGCAATCGTGCGTGTCAGATGCCAGCCGCCGTATTTATAACTCAAACCGTAATCGGGAAAAGTCGCCAGCGTCTGCGGCTCTTTATCGGTCGGCTTCGTCTCCCCGCTCGTGAATTTGCGACGGGTTAATTTGTCGGTTTCGGCGACGTAAATCCAGTTTTGCCCGTTCGCGTCCGTGTGAAAGGCGACGCTGTTCGGGTTTCGCAGATTCGTCAGATACGGAATCACTTTACCGAATTTTCCGTTGTTCGCGTCGAATTCGTCGAGAATGTAAACCACGCCTTTTCGATTGTCGGAAAGGTCGTGCAGATCGGTGACGAAAATTCGTCCGTCGGGCGATTTGGCGAAAAACCGGATGCGTTTTAAGTTTTCGGCGGCGGGAATGATTTCGTATTCGGCGGGTAGATTCAGATTAAAACTCTTGCCGTTTTTCAAATTTACCTTGTGCGGCACGAGTTTGATTTGCGCGAAAACCGAAACGCCGAGCATCGAAAAAAGCACGATGATTTTTATCGCCGCCAATGCTTCCCGGAACTCGAAAAATGTTTCGGCGACGGCGGACAGATTGTTTTTCGTCTTTTTCATTTTGCACTCCCGCTTAAACTCCGCAAAAAATGCCCGCCGGTGAAAAACATCGGCGGGAGAAGTTGCCGCGCCGTCCGAATTTTCTCGAAATTTAGCTAAATTATCGTCGTTACGATTTCCCGAATACTGCGCTGTAATTCGCGGTCGTCGGTGATCGGCGAAACGAGGGCGACTTCCGCCGCGTCAATCGGGGAAATTCCTTTGGCGATCATCTGCGCGGCGTAAATCAGAAGGCGCGTTGAAACGCCCTCTTCGAGTCCGTGTCCGCGCAAATTGCGGACTTTCTGCCCGATTGTCACCAGATCACGCGCCATCGTTTCGTCAATGCCGCCTTCTTTGGCGACGATTTCCGTTTCGGCTTCGGCGTTCGGATAATCGAATTCCATCGCCACGAACCGCTGGCGCGTGGACTGTTTCAAATCCTTCAAAATTGATTGATAACCCGGATTATACGAGACGACGAGCATAAATTCCGGCGGCGCGTCAACAACCGTGCCGCGCTTTTCAATCGGCAGACGGCGGCGGTCATCGGTCAAAGGATGTATGATGACGACCGTATCTTTGCGGGCTTCGACCACTTCGTCGAGATAGCAAATCGCGCCTTCCCGAACGGCTTTCGTCAGAGGTCCGTCGTGCCAGACGGTTTCGTCGCCTTCGAGCAGAAATCGCCCGACCAAATCGGTCGAAGATAAATCTTCGTGACAGGCGACCGTAATCAACGGACGATTTAATTTATGAGCCATATATTCGACAAAACGAGTTTTGCCGCAGCCGGTCGGACCTTTCAGCATCACGGGCAACTTTGCGCCGTATGCGGCTTCAAACAGTTCGACTTCCTTTCCGACGGATAAATAATAAGGCTCGTTTTCAACTTTGTATTTTTCGACAGCTAGTTCCATAAATGATTATTAATGCAAAATTTAATCTTATCATTCAGCGGAAATTACTCGCAAACCGGGTGCTTTTAATAGCTGCGAAAAGGCGGAACTTATTCAGAGCAGCGAAAGTCGAAGATTTACTATCAGCTATCAGTTATCAGCTATCCATTGTTCCGAAAAATAAAATTTATCTGTCGCAATAACTGACAGTTGATAATTGATAGCTGATATATTCAGTTCAAAACCGTGACTTTTCTGTAATCTTTCCTACTATGAATAATCCATAAGCGAAGATGTTCGGACAAAAACATCAAAATAAGCAAAACAAAGGCGTTTCAGCGCATCTTAAAATCCTGCGCGACACGTTTCCGGTGTAATTTTAATTTCGCCGCCGCGTGTCGTATCCTTGCGAATAGCAAATTACACGGTAAAAAACGGAGACACGAGTAATGAAACTTAAAAATTTATTTTTTCTACTTTCCATCGCTTTGTTCGTAACATTGATTTCATCGGGTTTTGCGAACGCGCAAAAATCGAATAATGCTCAAACATTCGCCGATGATTTTCATTCTTTCTCGAATCCGCAAACGGTCAGAGTGACGAATGTTGATCTGGACTGGACGGTTTTGTTCGATCAAAAAATTATCAAAGGAACGGCGACTTTGAGCGTGGCGCGAGGCGGAGGCGATAAAAACGCGCCGCTCGTTTTGGACACGCGCGATTTGAAAATCGAAAAAGCGGAAACTTCCAGCGATGGAAAATTATTCAAAAAAACGACTTACAAACTT
>JAYVGL010000164.1:0-15728 GCA_043772175.1 Pyrinomonadaceae bacterium
GAAAAGTCCCTGTTCTTCGCCTGACCAGAGCGCGACGCGAATCGTGCGGCGCGGCTTCAAACCCAACGCCTGAATAATTCGTGCGGCTTCCATCGCCACCGCCACGCCCGCGCCGTTGTCGGTCGCGCCCGTTCCGGCGTGCCACGAATCGAGATGCCCGCCGAGCATCACGACTTCATCTTTCAGCTTCGGATCGCTGCCCGGAATTTCCGCGACGGTGTTATACGCCATCTGGTCGTCGTCATTATACGCGGCTTGAATGTTGACGTTCATCTTCAACTTTTCGCCCTGCTGAATCATTCGCACCAGACGATTATAATGTTCGGTCGCCAGCGTCAACTGCGGCAGCATTTTCGATTCGGCGTTTTTGTCCCACGGCTGAAGGCGTTTCGCGCCGAACAAATCCGCCGGATTCTGTGGAATTTCCTGCGCGACGCTCGCCTGCGCGACGAAAACCGTGCCGCCGCTGCCGTTAAAACTGTTGTCCACCATCGCCGCCGCGCCTTCCTGCAACAGAAAATTCATTCTTTTGGCACTCGCCGCGAACCTGTCCATAAACATTTTCATTCGTTCGGGCGACATTCCGGCGTTAGTGCGCGGTGCGGTCGCCGGATCGGGCGCGTCCGCCATTTTAGCGAGTTCCTCGTCGGTGCGGCGCGAACCCATTCCCGTAAAATCGGCTTTCATTTCACGCGGTTCGGAAACCAGCACGATTTTGTCCTTCAATTTGCCTTTGTATTTTTCAAAATCGGCATCGGTTTTCGCGTCGAAATAAACTACGTCTGCCGTGACCGCGCCTTTGGTCGAAGGCGACCACGCTTTCGGGTAAGCGATCAGCGGAATACTATACGGCGCGGCGACTTCCGCCTCGAAATCCCTCAGAGTCCAGCCGCGCCCGAACGGTCCCCACGCTTCGAGTTTGCCGTTTTGCATTCCCCACTTCAGCATCTGATCGCGCGTCCATTCGTTGGCGCGTTTCAGTTGCGGCGAGCCGGTCAAACGCGCCCCGATGACATCGGTCAGGTAACTTAAAGTCGGCATCACCTGTGAGCGGTTCATTCCTTCGTCTTTAATTTTATCAATCGTCTCGGTCGGTGCGGTGTAAACCTGCGCCGTCTGCCCGAAAGCGAGCGTCGGCAGAAGCAGCGCGTAAAGCACGAAAGCGATAGTCAATTTACGTCGTAACATTATTTTATTTCTCCTCCATATGTCGGTTTGGTTTGTAGAAAATTATACGAAGATTATACGAAGATTATACATCTCGGAGACGGAAAAGTTTCAACCGTTTCGAGCGTCCGAACACATCGGCGCGACGTTTTAGAGATTGACTAAAAAAGAAAATCTTGGCATAAATAAACAGGCGACCAAGTTTATGAAACAAAATCTCGAAATAATCGGCATTATTACCAAAAGGGACGCGGCGCACTGATTCAACGTCGAAGCCGAAGGTAAAACTTTGCTTGAAAAGTCCCAAGTCTGACGAAAAGACTTGGGACTTTTCACTTTTAGATTTCGGATTTTCCCCTTGATAAATGTTAAATTTGAGTTTTCCGAATTCTCGTTAGAAACAACCGATTAACAATTAACTATTTACGATTAACAATTTTATGACCGAACCTTTAGAACTGAAAAAAACCGTTAACTTGCCGAAAACGAATTTCGCGCAAAAGGCGAATCTCGGACAAGCAGAACCGGCGCGTTTGCAAAAATGGGCGCAACAGAAACTTTACGAAAAGATTCTCGAAACACGTGGAAACGAAAAGAAATTCATTCTGCACGACGGTCCGCCATACGCGAACGCCGACATTCACATCGGCACGGCGTTGAACAAAATTCTCAAGGATTTCATCATCAAATCGCGCTCGATGATGGGTTTTCAAACGCCGTATGTTCCCGGCTACGATTGCCACGGCTTGCCGATTGAAAATTACGTCGAGCGTAAATTAAAGGAAAAAGGCAAAAACAAAGACGATATTCCGACGAACACTTTTCGCAAAATCTGCCGCGATCACGCCGCTGGCGCGATGACTAATCAAACACGCGATTTTAAGCGTTTGGGAATTTTAGGCGAATGGGAAAATCCTTACTTAACGATGTCGAACGAATACGAATCGGAAACGGCGCGACTTTTTGGGAGATACGTCGAACGCGGCTACGTCTATCGCGGTGCGCGCCCCGTCTATTGGGACGTTTACGACCAAACTGCGCTTGCCGAAGCCGAAGTCGAATACGCCGATGTCGTGTCGCCGTCGGTTTACGTTAAATTTCCGGCGAAATCCGATTTGAGCGGTGTTGATTCTGCGCTTGAAGGCAAAAACGTCAAGTTTGTGATTTGGACGACGACGCCTTGGACGCTGCCGGCGAATTTGGGAATTTCCGTTAATCCGAATTTCGACTATTCAGCTGTTGAAGTCGGCGACGAAGTTTTGATTATCGCCACCGAATTAATCAAGGAAGTCGCGGCAAAAGTCGGATTTGACGGCTCGCACGAGATCGCCAGATTCAAAGGCGAAAAACTCGACAAACTCGAAGCGAAACATCCGTGGCTTGATCGAACTTCGCTGTTAATGCTCGGCGAACACGTTACATTGGGCGACAATTCGCCGGGCGACGACGAACAGAAATCAGACAAAACCGCCGGAACCGGACTCGTTCACACCGCGCCCGGACACGGCACGGACGATTTTTACGTCGGTCAGCGTTATGGTTTACAGGTTTATTGTCCGGTTGATAACGGCGGCAAGTTCACTTCGGAAGTCGAACACTTCGCGGGCGAATTCGTCTTCAAAGCGAATCCGAAAATCGTTGAATTGATGCGCGAAAATGGTTCTTTGCTTTTGCACGAAGATTACAAACATCGCTATCCGCACGGCTGGCGTTCGCACAAACCCGTGATTTATCGCGCCACGCCGCAGTGGTTTGTTTCGATGGGCGATGGCGAAAACGAATCGCTTCGCGCCCAGGGTTTGCGTGAAGTCGAAAAAGTGAAATGGCATCCGACTTGGGGCGAAAATCGAATGGCGAATATGCTCAAAAATCGTCCCGACTGGTGCGTTTCGCGCCAACGAGTCTGGGGCGTTCCGATCATCGCGTTTCACTGCGCCGATTGTTCGCACGTCGTGATTGATTCGCAGGTGATTTATCACGTCGCCGATATTTTTGCTTTGGAGACGGCAGACGCTTGGTATAACCGCGAAGCGAAAGATTTGCTGCCCGAAAATTACAAATGCGCCGAATGCGGGGGCGGAAACTTTGCTAAAGAGTCGGATATTTTAGATGTCTGGTTCGATTCCGGTTCGTCGTGCGTCGCGGTTCTGGAAACTCGCGGCGATGTTTTGCGGTTTCCGGCGGACGTTTATCTCGAAGGCGGCGATCAGTATCGCGGCTGGTTTAATTCGAGTTTGATGTGCGGCATCGCGGCGCACGATGCCGCACCGTATAAACAGATTTTAACGCACGGCTGGGTCGTGGACGGCGAAGGCAGAAAACAGTCGAAATCGCTTGGCAACGTAACTTCTCCGAACGAAATCGTCAAACAATCCGGCGCGGAAATCCTGCGACTTTGGGCGGCAGCGATTGATTACACCGAAGATATGCGATGCTCGAAAGAGATTTTGGACCGCGTAACCGACGCTTACCGCAAAATCAGAAACACACTGCGTTACGCTCTAGGAAATCTCGACAATTTCAATCCCGAAACGGAAAAAGTCGCCTTCCAAGAGATGCTCGAAATTGACCGCTGGGCGTTGGCGAGCCTGGATAAAGCGGCGGCAAAAATCTTAAAAGGCTACGAAACTTTTGATTTTCAGACGGTTTATCAAACGGTTTACAACTTTTGCACCGTTACGCTTTCGGCGCGTTATTTCGACATTATCAAAGACCGTTTGTATATTTTCGCGCCGAAATCAATCGAACGCCGTTCGGCACAAACCGCGCTTTACGACATCGCGGATCATCTGTGCCGACTGCTCGCGCCGATTCTGGCTTTCACGTCCGACGAGGCGTTTGAAAATCTGCCGTCTCAAAATTTAGCGTCGGTTCATCTCGCCGAGTTTCCGAAACTGGCGGGCGTAAAAGACGAAAGACTTCTTGCCGATTGGGAGCGAATTTTCACGATTCGGGACGAAGTTTTGAAGAAACTCGAAGAAGCCAGAACCGTCAAAACAATCGGTTCGGGTTTGGAAGCAAAAGTCATTCTGACGGTTGATAAAGAGACGATGATGTTTTTGCTGCCCTTTTACGAAGATTTGCGCTACATCTTTATCGTCTCGCAAGTCGAAGTTCACGAAGACGATAAGTTTAGCGTAGAAATCCAGAAAGCCGACGGCGAAAAATGCGAACGCTGCTGGAATTATTCGGTGCGCGTCGGTGAGTTTGTCGAATATCCGACGGTTTGCGAACGCTGTTGCGGCGCATTGACGGAAATCGAAAAAAGCGCGATGAATTAATAAAAATTCAACCGGAAAACTTTTAACAGGATAGATTGCTTTTTATCCTGTTAATACTGTCTATCCTGTTTATTTTTCCCCGCGCATCAATTAAAATCTCGTTGTGAACAAAAAAGCATTTTACTGGAAATTAGCTTACCTTTTGATGGCGGGCGCGGTTTTTATGATTGACCAAACCTCGAAGGCGTGGGCGGTCAGAAAACTGCGTTTCGGCGGCGATCAGGAAATCATTCCGAACTTTTTAAATTTCGCTTACGCGGAAAATACGGGTGTCGCGTTCAGTTTTCTGAACGATCACGGCGACGCGGGGCGATTCGGTTTATCAATCGTCGCGCTTATCGCGGGCGTGTTGGTTTTGTATTATTTCTGGCGCGTTCCGCATACGCACGACCGGCTTTTAGGTGCGTTGGGCTTGTTGCTGGCGGGAATTATCGGCAACGTAACCGACCGCATCCGGCTCGGTTTCGTGATTGATTTTATTGATGTGCAGTTCGGTTCGTGGCATTATCCGACTTTTAATGTGGCAGATGCCGCCATTTGCATCGGCGCAGGTTTATTAATTTTAGATTTATTTTTTAATCGCAAGAAAAAAGAAGAATCTAAAATAGAACACAGCAATTAGTAGTTTTATATTTGCAGTATGAACAAAGCTAAATTTCAATGGAAAATCGCCTTTTTAATCGTGTCGAGTGCGATTTTGTTACTCGACCAAACATCCAAAGCGTGGGCAAGTCGGAAGTTGCAAGCTATTGGTGAGATGAATGTTATTTCAGACTTCTTAAATTTTATATATGCTGAAAATACTGGCGCGGCGTTTAGCTTTTTAGATAATAATAGTGCTTTCTCGCGTTGGGTGTTTACCAGTGCGGCAAGCATTGCGGTTGTAACAGTGTTTTACTTTTTTTGGAAGACATCTATTGCAAATCGTCTGACACTTAGCGCGTTAAGTCTGCTTTTGGCAGGAATTTTAGGCAATCTAATTGACCGCGTAAGGCTTGGCTATGTAGTTGATTTTATTCAAGTTCACTACAAAGATTGGTATTATCCAACAATGAATGTTGCTGATATAACAATTTGCGTTGGTGCTGGATTGCTGATTTTGGATATGTTTATGTGGAAAAAAGATGAAGTAAAAATAGACACGCCTTAACGAAAATCCGCTATGAAAATCTACGATGTAACCGTTCCTCTGAGCGAGAACGTGCCGGTTTACGAAGGCGACCCGAACGTGCAAATCGAAGCCTCGCACCAAATCGCCAAAGGCGATGCGGCGAACGTCTCGCGCCTCTGTTTCGGAGCGCACACGGCGACGCACGTTGACGCGCCCAACCATTTTATCGAAGGAGCGCGGCGCGTTGACGAACTTGAGTTCGGAAAATTGCTCGGAACTTGCCGCGTCGTCGAGATTGACGAAAACGTGATGGCAATCGAAGCCGCACATTGTAAAAATCTGGAAGGTGTCGAGCGCGTTCTTTTCAAAACACGCAACTCAGATTTCTGGAACGATTTGAGTCAGGGCTTTCGCAAAGATTTCACACATATCGCGCCCGATGCCGCCAAAGCGTTGGTTGATTTAGAAATCAAGCTCGTCGGCATTGATTATCTGTCGGTCGAGAAATTCGGGGCGGAAACTTTCGATACGCACATTACTCTGCTGGAAAAAGAAGTCGTCATCGTCGAAGGCTTAGACTTGCGCGAAGTTCCGGCGGGCGATTATGAACTTATTTGTCTGCCGCTCAAAATGATCGGCGGCACGGGCGACGGCGCACCGGCGCGGACGATTTTGAGAGAAATTTAGAGGATTGAAATGAACCGCCAAGAATACGCCGAAAAGCGCGGCGCGTTTGCCGAAAACTCGATTGACGAACTGATTGAACTGCTTTCGAGCGGCGAATTACAAACGCGATTTTTCGCCGAAATGTGCCTGCGCGACGCGACCGACACTTGACTCGATTTTCAACCGGCGAGTTCGCCGGAGGCGCGGGCGAAGGCGATTGCTAATTGGCGCGAATGGTGGAAAGAAAAAAACGGCGTATTTAAGAAAAAATGGCGCAGATGACCGTCTATTAAATATCAATGGGAATTAACAAGCTATATTTTTCGACGCGCGTTCTATTTTTACTTTTCATTTCGGTCTGGTCGGCGGCGGCGCAGAACGCTCTCGTGCCGAACAAAGTTTCGCTCAAAGACGGCAGAGAGTTTAACTTGAATCTGCCGGAAGGTTACGAGATTATTCCGGCGGCGGAAGGTCTGACGCGCGTTCGTTTCTTCGCCGCCGCGCCGGACGGTCGGATTTTCGTCGCCGATATGTTCGATATGTCGGACAACCAAAAAGGGGCGATTTACCTGCTCGATGCGTGGAATGCGAAAAAAGGAAAATTCGGCGCGGTCACACCGTTTTTAACGAACTTGAGAAACCCGAACAGCGTCGCCTTCCACACCGATAAAAACGGTCAGGATTGGCTTTACCTGGCGGAGACTCATCAATTGACGCGCCGCAAATACGTTAAAAATTCGACCGCCCCGACCGCCGAAAAACCCGAATTGCTGGCGACTTTTCCCGCTTACGGTTTGGGTTATAAATACGGCAGTTGGCATCTGACGCGCACCGTCGCTTTTTCGCCCGCCGGCAAACTCTATCTCGCAATCGGCACGAGCTGTGATTTGTGCGAAGAAAAAACAATCGAAAAAGACGTGCGCGGCGTGGTTTTGGAGATGAACCCGGACGGCACGGAGCGGCGAGTTTTCGTCCGCAATATCAAAAACGCCGTCGGACTGAAATGGGTCGGCAATAAACTCTACGCGACCAACGAAGGCGTTGATCATCTCGGTTTGGACGCGCCCGACGATACCTTTTTCCAACTCAAAGAAGGCGCAGATTACGGTTGGTCGAAATGCTATCAATCGAACGGGAAGGTAGCGGTTGATCCGAAGTTTCTCAAGAAAAAGCCGCTTCCCGATTGCAGTTTCGTTCCCGTTTCGTGGGCATTCTTTCCGGCGCACTCGTCCGCCCTCGGCTTCGACTACTTCGATGGAAAAACAGCCGATAAAAACCTGAAAAATTCTTTTCTTATCGCTCTGCACGGCTCGACCGACCGCAATTGGGAGCGCGGCTACAAAATCGTGGCGGCGCGTGAAGACGGCGAACAGCAGGATTTTATAACGGGTTTCGTGCAGGGCATCAACACTTTCGGTCGCCCGTGCGATATTTTGAAAATGTCGGCGAATTCGTTTTTGTTCAGCGACGACCGGGGCGGCGTGGTTTATTTCGTGCGCCGCAAACTGCGCTGAAATCCTATTTTTTCTTCTCGATTTGTTTGACCAATTTGGCGGCGTGATTGCGGGCGATCAGCGGAATTCGTTCGTCGTTATTCAGTTCATTCAAAAGCGAAATCATTTGTTCGGCATCGGAAATTTCGTTGCGCTTAATCATCGAATCCAAAGAATCTAAAAGGCGCGGAGCTTCGAGCGGCTGATTTTCGCGGGCGACGTTGATGTCGAAAATCCAGATAAATTGCTGACCGATTCGGCGATATTCGTCCGCCAGATTTTTCGCGTCTTTGTTCTCCGTCCAGTTGAACTTCGCTTCCCGGCTTTTGCCGTTTTTCTTCATCGTAAAGGTCATCGTGCCGAGATGCGAATAATCTTTTTCGTATTGATAATTGTCCGCCGAATCAAGAAAATCCAACGCGCTCCAAACGCCTTTGACGCGCTCCAGAGCAGTTTCGGAAAGTTGCAAAGGATCGGAGATATCTTCGTTGAAATCTTTTTTCGTAAACGTAATTTTCCCTTTTCCGTTTTCGTCGTGTTCGATGTAAATTTTGGAAACGGTAAATTTCGGCTGGTCGAATTCGTAAAAATAAACCGATTTATTTTCCGGCGCGGCGTTCGTCGGACGCGCGTTGGTTTTGGCGGTTTCGACGACGGTCGGCGCAGTTTCCGATTCGGGACGTGCATTTTTTTTGCCCGCCGCCGCCGCGTTCGCTTCCTCGACCGACAGCGTTTTGGACGACTCAGATTTTTTTACCGTTTTCTTTTTCGTCGTTTTTCGTTTCGCCTGTGCGGACACGGAAAGCGTCAGGGCTAAAATTAAACCGAATCCGGCGAACAGTTTTTTCGTATTTTTCTTAAACATTTTGATTACTTAAATTCGAGTTGCAGCCAAGCGCGAAAACCTTTCAGCGCGGCGGTCTGCCCTTTCACACGGCTGAGTTCGAGAAACTCGCCCAACTTTTCCGCTGAAAACTTCGGCAGAGCGCGGCTGTGCGAAATACGCCGGTAATCTTCCGCTTCGAGTTCATAAAACGAAACTTTTTCCCCGTCGTAAATCCAAACTTCGGGAACTTCGAGCGCGGCGTAGATCGGAAATTTATCGAGCGGTTCGGTCGTCAAATCAATCTCGACCGCAATATCGGGCGAGGGAAAGTTTTTGGCGGAAATTTTCCTGCCGATGATTTTATCCGCCGACTGAACGTAAAAACATTCGTCCGGCTCAACGCCTTTTTTGGCGAATTACCGTCTAAAAGTCGCCGAACCCCGGCTTTCAAGTTCGATGTCAAAATACTCGCAATAGGCAAGAACGAAATTGCAAACTGAGCGTCTGTAATCTTCGTGTTTCTCATCTTTCGGCGTAATCTCCAATCTCTCGTTGTCGTAGGCGAGACTTAAATTCGTTTTCTCCCAAAAGGAATTCAAGTATTTTTCGTATTCCGACCAGGAGATTCCCGTCAGCACGACGGTTCTGCCGTTCCCATTGTTTAGAAAGTCAACTATCGAAACATCTTGTAATTCTGAAACTACCGCGTTCATAATTTTTTGCTCCTTTGCTACTCAAATCTGACCGAAACGACTTTTGAAACGCCCGCTTCCTGCATCGTTACGCCGTATAAAGCCTTCGCCGCTTCCATCGTTCGCTTGTTGTGCGTGATAACGATAAACTGTGTTTTTTCAGACATTTCAGCGATTTTATCAACGAATCGTCCGACGTTCGCGTCGTCGAGCGGCGCGTCAACTTCATCCAATAAACAGAACGGCGCGGGACGATATTGGAAAATCGCCATCACCAGAGCAATCGCCGTCATCGCCTTTTCGCCGCCCGATAAAAGCAGTATGCTTTGCAAACGCTTTCCCGGCGGCTGCGCGACGATTTCGATTCCGGCTTCCAAAACATCTTCGGCTTCGAGCAAGGTCATTTCGCCGCGTCCGCCGCCGAAAAGTTCCTGAAAAAACTCGATGAAATAACGATTGATCGCGTGAAACGCCGTTTTGAATTTCTCGCGCGAACGCTCTTTTATTTCCTTCAAAGCCGCTTCCGCCGCCGCGATGCCGTCCACAATATCTTTGCGCTGGGCGGTCAAAAACGTCAAACGCTCTTCGGTTTCCGCCAATTCTTCAAGCGCGAGCATATTGATTGCGCCGAAATTTTCCAGTTTTTCGCGCAAATCATCGAGCTTCGCCTTCGACTCGTCCAAATCGAAATCTTCCGCCAATTCTTCGCTTTCAACGAGTTCGATCAAAGATAGGTTCAATTCCTGCACCGATTTTTCGTTCAGATTTTTCAATCGCGTAACGGCTTCCGCTTGTCTGATTTCGACGGCGGCGCGTTCGTTGCGGGCTTCGGCGGATTTTTTGTTCAATTCGGCGAGTTCGGTCGCCGCCGCGTCCGCCGTTTCCCGCGCCAGTTTGAGATGCGTCGCTGCTTCATTAAGTTCGTTTTGCTCGTCCGATTGCTCGTCGGCGGCAGAATTGGTTTTCGCCGCGATTTCGGCGATTGATTTTTCCAAGTTCTGCGCCGTATTTTCGGTTTCCAGAATTTCCAGATTCTGCCGCGCCATTCTCGATTCGATTTCCGTCTGCTCGTTTTCGATTCTTTTTAAAGCATTCTGCGCCGCCCGCCGCCGCTCGCTACTCGTCGCTGCCAGAGTTCTCTTCTCGTTCAGAACGACGTTTTCCGCGTTTAGTTTATTTCGCGTTTCGTTGAGGTTTTGCGAAATTTTCGCCAGATTTCCGTCCGCCGCGTCCCGTGCGCGGCGGGCTTTTTCGGCGTTCGATTTCGCGTCGCCGCGTTTCGTTTCGACTTCGACGAGTTCCGCTCCGATTTGTTCGGCTTCCGCCCCGACGACTTTTTTATGTCGTTCGGCGCGTTCGATTTCCTGCGCCAAAGATTTTACGCGCACTTCGACGGCTAAAATCTCGCGCTCGAATTTGACGATAAACGATTGCAAATCAACGAGTTTGTTTTCCTTTTCGGCTAAAACCTCCCGCGCTTTTTCGGATTCTTCTTCCGCCGCCGCGACTTCGCCATTCAGTTTTTCAATCGCTTTTTCGAGTTCGCGCAGTTCGCGTTTGAACGCCAGCAGAGAAGTATTTTTCTCGTTTCCGTTCGCGCTTCCGCCAACGAAAAGTTTGCCGCCGACATTCAAATCACCGTTTGAATTAACCAAAATTTCGCTTGTTTCAGCCGCGACTTTCTCGAAATCTTCCGTCAAATGCGCCGCCATTTCACGCGGAAAGACCTGCGTCAGAAGTTCTGCGAACTCGCCGGAAACGCCGATGAGATTTTCGATTCGAGACTTGAGGTTGGAGATTTTCCGTTGTTTTGAACTTTGAACTTCTGACTCTAAGTTCTGGACTAAAATTGAAAGCCTTCCTAGTTTATTTTCGTTCAAATACCGAATCGTCTTCCGCGCATCGGCTTCCGATTCGACGAGAACCGTTTGCAGGTAAACGCCGAAAAGATTTTCGACGGCTTTCTCCGCCGCTTCGTCAACATTCAATTTGTCGGCGAGCGTGCCGAGAAATTCCACGCCGATTTTTGATTTTTCGGCGAAAAGTTTTTGCACCGTCGGCGCGTAAATCGTTTTGCGCTGTTCGAGTTCGCGCAGGGTTTCGAGCCGATTTTTTTTGCGCGCAAATTCGTCGCGCAAATCCCGCAAAGCGTTTTTTCGCGTTTGCAGATCGGTTCGCGCCGTTTTCGCTTCATCGGAAATCATCTGTTTTTCGGCGTAGAGTTTTTCGAGTTTGGCGCGTTCATTTTCTAAACTGCCGCTGAGTTTTTCGTGTTCGGCGCGGTGTTCGGCGAAAGTTCCGGCGGCGCGTTCCGATTCGCGGCGCAAACCTTCGGCGCGTTCGGTCAGCCGTTCGATGGAATTTTCCAACTGCCGTTCGATGTTCGTCAATTTTTCAAACGCTACCGTGTGTTGGGCAGCCTCGCGGCGCACGGCTTCGAGTTCGCTTTCGATCTTTTTCAGTTCCGCCGATTTATTTTGATATTCGTTGTCGGCTCCGCGCAGGTTGAGTTCCGCTTTTTCGGCGGCGGCACGTTCCTTCTGCGAATCCGCACTCAACCGTTCGCGTTCCGCCGAAAGCAATTTGAATCGCTGTTCGCTGCCGCCGATTTCACTTTTCAGCGTGACGGAACGCTGTTTCAAAACGGCGATTTGTTCGACTTTATATTGTTTTTCGCGGAAATTGCGGTCTCTCTCCAGTGAATTTTCCGAATGACGGGCGCGAACTTCCGCCAAATTTTCTTCGGCTTTTCGAGCATTCGTCGTCGCTCCGCGCACCGCGTCGTCTTTTTCCGCAACTTTCCAGAAAACGCCGCGCTCGACTTTTTCGGCTTCTTTTAACCGCGCTTCGAGATTCTCGACCGATTCGGACAAAAATCTGCCTTCGGCGGAAAAAGTTTGGCGAATCGTGCGTCGAAAATCTTCGCGGAGAGTTTTATAGCGGCGCGTTTTGGCGGCTTGGCGGCGCAGCGAATTGGCTTGTTTGTCAATTTCTTCGACAATATCGGAGATGCGGCGCAAATTCGTTTTCGCCGATTCGAGCCGCGTTTCGGCGGCGCGTTGGCGCGTTCGGAATTTAGAGATTCCCGCCGCTTCTTCAATCAAACTGCGCCGGTCCGAAGGTTTCGCCGACAAAATCTGTCCGATGCGTCCCTGTTCGATCAGTGCGTAATGCGATCCCGACAAACCCGTTCCGGCGAACAAATCCTGAATGTCGCGCAAACGACAGGTTCTGCCGTTCAAAAGATATTCGCTCTCGCCCGATAGATACAGACGGCGCGTAACGGAAACCGCTTCGCCCGGAGCAAAATCGAGCGCGAACGCCCTTGAACGCCAATGTCTTTTTGATTTAATTTTCGTCTGAACCGAACCGACTTGCGCCGCTTGCACCTCTTCGAGTTCAATATGTTGATCGTGAAATCCGTTTTCCTGAATGCCGAGTGCCGAAGGCGTTTCTTCAATCGCTTCCAAATCAATCGCTTTTTCATCCAAAACGCTGAGGCTTTCGTCAATATCTTCGAGTTCCGATTCTTCGGAAACGATAAAAGATTCGTCGCGGACAAGATGCAAAACGACTTCCGCCATTCCCGAAGCCTTGCGTTTGCTCGTGCCTTGAAAGACGACATCTTTCATCTCTTCGCCGCGCAGTGATTTCGCTTTTTGTTCGCCCAAAACCCAGGCGATGGAATCGCTTACGTTTGATTTCCCGCAGCCGTTCGGTCCGACGACCGCAGTGATTCCGCTGCCGGTAAAGACGACTTCGGTGTAGTCGGCGAAAGATTTGAATCCGGTGATTTCGAGACGCTGGAGTTTGAACATCGTATAGTGCAAAAGGGAGAAGTTTCGCACTATATTTTGTGATTTTGAAAGGGTTAAGTCAAATACGAGTCAATGACGAATTTCAAATTACGAATTGTTTGATTTTTCAAGTTTTATCCCTGCGATGATATGGATTGTTAGAGAAGATTTACATTCGTCATTCGTAATTTGAAATTCGTCATTGATTAAAAATCCTCTTCTTTTAAAGTTCGCAAACCCTGTTTTTCGGCGCGTTCATTGTCGAGTTCGGTTAAAACGTCAAGGAGAAAATTCGTATTGCTGGAAACGGCGATGACAACGGCGAATTCGGTTTCGGTCGTTGAAAACTCGAAGGTTCCGCTGCTGATCTCGATGATTTCACGAAAAGCCGCTTTGCCGTTGTGTCCGTTGGCATCGGCATCCACAATTTTGCCTTCGTTAAAGGAAACGCTCGCCAGATGCAAATCAGATTTGACGATCAGCAAGCCCGTCATTCTTGAATTTTCAATCACTTGGACGGCATCGAAAATGCTGACGTAGGCGAGATTTCCGGCGAAAGTTACGTCGGTGCGAATTTTCTGCGGCGTTTTATCGCGGCTCGCGGCAAAATCCGGGCGGCGGGCGCGACGAATCGCTTCCAATCCCGGCGCAACCGAAATACGCGGATCAAGCAGTTTCGCTTCCTGAAGCCGGTCATACGCGACATCGAAATCCTCGCGCCCGATATACAAATTAACCAACGCCAGACACTGTTTGGCAGCTTCGTCGAGATTTTTCTGCGTGATGCAAATCTCGCGCATCTTCTCGCGCAGGGCAATCGAACGCGGACTGCGCTCCATTGATTCCCGAAGCAGGGAGAACGCCTTTTCCGGCGAACGATATTTAACGAAAAGCTCGGCATCGAGCAAAACCGATTCGATGGAAACTTCCGTAAACGGCGTGGCGACGGATTGATTTAAAACTTCGTTCATAAAACTTGGCGGAACAAACTTGTTCAACATTTAAAAATTAGCACAAATGCTTTCGGTTAGTCATTAAGTTTTTTCAAACGGAAAAGGCGGGAATGTTTTCGCCTGAAAACATTCCCGCTGAAATTTGCGATGAAACTCGCCTAAAATTCAAACCGCATTCCGACACGAATTTGACGCGGACGATAGGTTCGCGTCGGAGCCAGAAAAGTGTTTTTAGCATTTTGGACGGTGATCGGATTGGTCGAATTCAAAACGTCAAAGTTGATAAAATTTGAGCCGAAACCGAAAACCGTCATATTCAGAATGTTGCCGAATTCAATAGACGGTCGAAAAATGAATCTTTCGCTGAACTTAAACGGGCGACTGACGTTCAAGTCGAAAATATAATACTTCGGACCTTTTCCGGCGTTGCGCGGAAGATTTCCCGGACTGCCGATTGGAGCGAGCGAAAACTGACTGGCGATATCCGTCGGGAAAGCCGTGCCGAATCTGCGCCAATTTATATTGTTTAAGTTTCCGTTGAAATTCGGACGGTCGTTGCTGACATCATCCAAGTTGCGGTCGTTGCCGCCGATTGAAAGATTAAAAGGTGCGCTCGAACCGAACCGGAACAGCGGTGAAAGACGCAATTTGCCGAACCAGCCCGGCGTGTCGAAAGTTCCCGAAAACGCAACTCGATGGCGGCGGTCAAGCAGACTGCGCGAGTATTCCTGCTCGAAATCCCCGTTGATTTGTGCGCTTGAAGTATTGACGATGCCGTCGTCTTTCAAACCGGATAGAGTGTAAACAAACCGCATCGAACCGCCGAAACCGTAGCCGAATTTTTGATACCGTTTTCGCAGTTCAAAAGTCGCGCCTCGATAACTACTCTGTCCGATAGAAGCGACTCTTTCAAGTTCGGTAAAAAGATTTTGCGAAGCGAACGGGCGCAGATTTCTGACCGCATCCAAAGCGTAAGCGACCGGAGATGTCGGCAAGCCGGTCGTCGCGCTGGTGAAATTGCTGTTGTTGAGCGTGTTGAGATTGACGAATGTCAGCCCGCCGGCGGTTCTGATTCCGTTCGTGTCGTTCGGAGTGCTTAATAGTTCAAACCGAGTCGTTCCGACAGTTCGGGAAAGCAGATATTCAGTCAGCGAATTGAAACCGGCAGGCAGAACCGGCGCGTTTATATTGACATCGCGCCATAGACGGATGGTTTTGTTGTAGGTTAAATTGGTTTCAAAAACCAGACCTTTGTAAATTTCACGCTCGAATCCGACGTTGAATTGATAACTTTCGGGAATTTTCAGCGTCGGGTCGAGACCGCGAAAAAGTCCTGACGAGGATAATTCTTTGACTGTTCTTGTGTTTCCGGCGGCATCAATCGGGATTCGCGTATCCAGCGTCAGCGCGTTCGGAAATTGGCTGCCGATAAATGTTCGGACGCTGGCAACAGTTGAATTCGGTAAATTTCGAGTATCGAAACGAAAATTTTGCGAACCCGACGTGAAATCATCAATCGTGCGAAGCAGAGCGCGATTGTAGAAAATGCCGCCGCCGACTCGAATCACCGTTTTGTCGCCTTTCGGAAACGGATTCCACGCAACGGACACGCGCGGACCTAAATTATTATTGTCTTTAACAACCGATTCGCGCTCGTAACGCAATCCATAGCTGAATGTGACGTTCGGGCGAACGCGCCATTCATCCTGAAAAAATATGCCCGTGTAATTGTTTGTAATCTG
>JAYVGL010000165.1:0-9726 GCA_043772175.1 Pyrinomonadaceae bacterium
GACTAAACCGAAAAGCGGAAATTGGCAAGAAAATTTGTCGATTCACGAAAAAATGCTTCGGTTTATTAAAACAGTCGAAGCATTTTTCGCTTGATGCGAATCGATTAAAAATGGCGGAGAGAACAGGAGTCGAACCTGCATAGGCTTACGCCCGGAAGTTTTCAAGACTTCTGCAATACCATTATGCGATCTCTCCGCGCTGGCTTACAGACTGGAAATATAGCGCAAAACAGGCGTAAAAACAAATCGAACCGGCGAAAGTTTTCGGAACGACATTCTTCATCAGGAGTTCACACTTGAGCGAGTCTTTCAAATGTGTTCTGCGTTTCTATCCGATAAACTTCTGCAAGTTTTTATTTTAGAGAGAAGTTTGAAATAGACTTGGCTTTACAATATAAAGTTCTTGACAAACAAAATAACTTGGTATAGATTTCAATTCGTATGGCGAAAATACAAACGATTAGAAAAGATGCCGATTCGACGAACGAGCCGGTCAATATCGGCGACCGGGCGGTTGATAATTTGCGGTTTATCCGCGAGACGATGGAGCGGTCGGCGATTTTTACGAGCGTTCCGGGTTACGGTGGAATGTTGATGGGCGCGACCGCCGTCGGCGCGAGCGTTTTCGCGTGGCAGGCGGCGAATTATCGAAACTGGCTGATTATCTGGCTGACCGAAGCGTCGCTGGCGTTCGCCATCGGATTTTTGACGCTGTGGCAGAAATCTAAAACCTCGAACGCCTCGCTGACTTCCGCTCCGGCTCGCAAATTCGCGTTGTGTTTCGCACCGCCGATGGTCGCCGGAATCATTTTAAGCGGTCTTTTCTACCGGCTCGATTTGTTTGAATTTCTACCGACCGTCTGGTTGACACTCTACGGGACGGCGGTCGTTTGCGGCGGCATTTCGTCAGTGAAAATCGTGCCGATTGCCGGTTGGTGTTTTATCGCGTTCGGTTTGATTTCTGTTTTTATGCCGCCCGGCTACGGCGATTTGATGATGGCGTTGGGTTTCGGCGGACTGCATCTCGTTTTCGGTTTGGTCGTGGCGCGAAAATACGGCGGCTAAAAATCAACCGCGCCACACGCGCAACCCGCGAAAAGATTTTTAGCGGGTTTCGCGGGTTGCGCAGTTGATAAAAATTTATGGCAAGAAGAAACACAGCAATCAAAAAAGATTCGGCAGACGCGCCGCCGATGCGCGACTTAAAACTCGAAAAAGCGGCGGAAAATATCTCGAACGAACTCGACAAAACGATTCACGAGCGGATGCGGCTCGGCATAATTTCGGCGTTGGCGGCGAACACGAGTTTGTCGTTCACCGATTTGAGAAATCTTTTGAACACGACCGACGGCAACATCAGCGTTCACGCCCGGAAATTGGAAGAAGCCGGATATTTGACGTGCGAAAAGTCTTTCAAAGGGCGCGTGCCTTTGACCGAATACCGCATCACGAACGACGGGCGCGAGGCGTTGAATCGTTATCTGAATCATATGGAAGCGTTGATAAATGCAATGCGCGGAAATGTTTAGAAAGTTGTTAAAAATCAATTATGAAAAACTACGATGTCGTCATCATCGGCGCGGGTTTGGCGGGTCTGCAATGTGCCAGATTGCTCGGCGCGAAAGGCGCGAAAGTTTTGCTCGTTGACCGCAAAACGGATTTGGCGAAAGGCGTTCACACGACCGGAATTTTCGTGCGGAAAACTTTGGAAGATTTCGATTTTCCCGCCGGAACCCTTGGCAAGCCGATTCGTGATGTTTCGCTTTATTCGCCGAGCTTGAAAACATTTGAATTGAAAAGCGAAAAAGACGAATTTCGAGTTGGCAAAATGAGTTTGATTTACGACGCGCTTTTAGAAACGGCGGTCGAAAACGGCGTGCGTTTTGCGCGGGCGACTTCGTATAAAGGCATCGAAATCGCGGGCGGCGAAACGGTTGTCAAACTCGAAAAGCGCGGCGAATTGACGGAAGTAAAAACGACAATTTTAATCGGCGCGGACGGCGCAAATTCGCGGGTCGCCAAAGACTTAGAATTAGATGAAAACAAGGAATGGATCGTCGGTTACGAAGAAGTTTTTCACGCCGAAAAACCAATGCGGGAGGCGCGTCTGCACTGTTTTCTCGACGCGAAACTCGCGCCCGGTTATTTGGCGTGGATTGCCGATGACGGCGAAGAAATCCACATCGGAACGGGCGGTTACGCCGCCGATTTTAATCCGCGTGAAGCCTTAAAATCGTTCAAAGAAAAAACGAAAGAGTTGTTTGATGCGGGCGATTTGAAATTAACGGAAACACGCGGCGGGCGCATTCCGGTCGGCGGCATTCTGCGCCGCATCGCCAATGAACGCGGACTTTTGATCGGCGATGCGGCGGGCGCGGTGTCGCCTCTGACGGCGGGCGGACTCGATCCGGCGTTGCGGCTTTCGAGTTTCGCGGCGGAAATTGTCTGGGAAAGTTTGAAGGCGAATAATCCGCAAATTTTGTTGAATTACTCGGGCAAACAGTTTCGCGCCCGCTTCGTCTCAAGGCTCTGGATGCGGCGAATTCTCAGAACTTTCACCAATCAAACGCTTTTGGAATTCGGCTGTCGGCTGCTGCGCCGCAGACTCGGACGCAATTTTGCGGAACACGTTTTTTTCGGACGCGGTTCGTTTCCCGATGTGCAAATTGGAAAGCAGTTACCGGTCAACGGTTATCAGTTATCAAAAACTCGAAAAGTCAAATACTAATCGTATGAATGAGAAAACAAAAACAGGTTTGGAAATTTTGGAAGCGGCACTGCTGCTCGGTATTTTAGGCGATGTTTTGCTGCGCGAAACGCTCTGGGGTTTGAATGTTTTGCTGTTCATCGGCGCGCTCGTCGCGGCGATGGTGATGCTGACTCTGCGCCGTCGAAGCGAGTTTTTAACCGCGCCGACTATCGCTCTGCACACCGCTTTAATTTTCTTTGCGGCGATGTTCGTCTGGCGCGATT
Source organism: Pyrinomonadaceae bacterium (assembly GCA_043772175.1). Lineage (GTDB taxonomy): Bacteria > Acidobacteriota > Blastocatellia > Pyrinomonadales > Pyrinomonadaceae. The sequence goes on from JAYVGL010000165.1 coordinate 2,974, forward strand.
CGATGGAGTTGAAAGTTTTCGACACCTTCGTCGTCATCACGATTTTAGGTTTGCTGATTCTTGCCCGCGCTGAAAATAAACGTCAAAACGGCGGGCGCAGCTCATCATTTTTACGCGCTTTTCTGGTCTGGAATCAGCGCGGTATTCGCACCGTTTTTCCTTTTTCTAATCGATATTAAATGGAAAACGATTCCGCAAACCGGCTGGTCGAAACATCTGATCGCCGTTCTGCGCGGATTGGCGATTGCCGCGCCGATTCTGCTCGTTTTCGGCGCGTTGTTCGTCGCGGCGGACGCGGTTTTTCAAGGCATCGTCGAAAAAACTTTCAACATTCGTCCCGGTATATTGATTAGCTACATCGCGCTGACGGGATTTTTAGCGTAGATCGTCGCCGGGTATTTGCGCGGCTCACTGATGGAAAGTTTTTCGACGAACGAGGCGGAAAACTTGCTCGAAGGCAAAAGTGAAATGAAGCCGCCGACTTCAAGCATTACCGAAGAAATCAAAGCAGATGCGAAAACGGAAACCAAACCGCCGGAAGCGAAGAAAAATCGAGATTGGCGCAATCCTGACAATTCGCTGTTGCCGAACGGCTTCACGCTCGGCGCGATTGAGATTTTGGTGGTTTTGGGTTTGATAAATTTGTTGTTTTTGAGTTTCGGCATCGTGCAGATTCCGTATCTTTTTGGCGGAATGGATTTGGTGCAGAACACGCCCGATTTCAAACTCGCCGATTATGCCCGGCGCGGTTTCGGCGAACTCGTGACGGTCGCCGCACTCGTTCTGCCTATTTTGTTAATTTCACATTGGCTTTTGCGAAAAGATTCACCGATTAACGAAAAAATCTATCGCGTGTTAGCCGGAACGAACGTCGGATTGTTATTCGTCATTATGATTTCGGCGGTGCAGCGATTGTTTTTGCTGACGGGAAATCTCGGCTACGGTTTGACGACGATTCGATTTTATCCGATGGTCGCAATGCTCTGGCTCGCGCTCGTTTTCGCGTGGTTTTGCTGGACGGTTCTGCGCGAGAAACGTGAAAATTTCGCGTGGGGCGCGTTGTGGTCGGCGGTGTTTATTCTGGGAACTCTGCACGTCGTCAACCCCGACGATTTTATCGCCCGCCCGAATATTCGATTGATGAACGAAGGACGAAACTTTGATGCCCGCTACAATTCAAAATTGAGCGACGATGCCGTTCCGGTGTTGCTGAAAAATCTGCCTTCAATGAACTACGAACAGCAATGCACGGTTAAAAATGAAATCCTGAACCGTGCTGCCGAAGCCAATGCGGAAACTGATTTTCGTTCGTGGAACCGGGCGCGATACACGGCGCGGACGGCGTTGGCGCAACAGAAGGAAAACCTAATCACGGCGAATTGTCCGGCTGACACGCAAAGTTACCGCGATGATTTTTAGAAGTTTTCATAAATTTTCAGAACAAAATCCGATTTGGCAAAAGACAAAAAGCGAAAGAGGAACTTACAGGGATTAAAGAGATAAAAGGGATTATGAATTTGATCTATATCCTCTTTATCTCCCTAATCCCTGTAAATTCCCCTTTTACATTACATTTTTCAATTGCCATTTCGTGCGCGTGTAAGCGATGCGAAAACCGTTTTTTTCGGCGTTGCGCTGCGATTGACTGCCGGGCGACGCGCTCATTATCGCTAAGGTGCAGCCTTGTTCGGCGGCGAATTTCAGACGCGCGTCGAGCAATGCCGATTGTGCGCCTCGACTGCGTTTTTCGGGAACGGTGCTGGCTCCGGCGAGCAGTGCCGTATCGTCATAAACGAACAGCATTCCGGCTGCCGCCGGTTCGTTCTCGATTTCGGCGAGAAACGGAAATCCGCCCGCGCAGTTCGCGCTGACTTGCCCGAACTCGAACATAAATTCCGCGAGTCCTGCCATCTCCGTCGCCCACCCGTTCGCCGAAGTCCGCGCCCAAATTTTTTCTTCGCCCGCTTCGATAATTCTCGTTTTGACTTTCGGATCAGCCGCCGAATCCGTTTCGATCTCGTTGATCGGCAGAAACATTGCGCTCGTCAGTTCAATCGGCTGATAACCGCGCTCGTTCAGTAGATTTATCAAAGAAGCGTCAGCCAGCGGCGAGACTTCGTGCAGAGCGGGCGCGTTACGCTCCTTGAAAAACGTCTCCAATTTCTCTAAAACTTCGTGCGTCGCCGCCTCGAAAATGCCGAGTCCGAAAGTCTGCGTCAGCGGCGATTCGATGCCGTCGAACATCGCATAAACGCCCGCCGCCTCGATCCATTCCGCGCCGTTTCCCAGAAACATTTCCGCCCGCGCTTCGACGAAATCAGCGTTGCTTCGCGCTTCGGTGCGTTCGATTCGCCGCGCCAAATTGATGTCTGAAAATATCATCGTTTTTGTAAATGCGCTCAAAGTTTTGAGTTTGTTTTGCCGAACACAAATTCGTTCGCCAATTTCCAGGGTCCGCCGAGATAACGCCACAACTGCAAACCGACGGCGACGGCGACTTCGTTCTGCCAACTCGCCCGCATCGTTTCAAACAGCTGCCGCGCTTCGTCCGCCGCGACTTTGTTTTGAATCGTAATGTGCGGCTTAAACTTTTGTCGGTCTTGATTATTCAGCCGCTCATCCCAAAGCGCAGCAAGAGTCGCCCGCAATTGAACCAACTCCGCCGATTCGACCTCCGCCGCCGTGCCTTTCCCCAAAAAACGCAGCGTCGGAAACCGCAACTCAAACGCCTCATATTCCGCACAAACGCGCTGCAAATCATCTTCAATGCGCGAAAATTTTTCACCCGGCAAACGATGAAACAAAGTGATGTGCGCCGCCAAAAAATTGCGTTCCGGCGGAAAGTGTTTTTGTCTCAGCGCATCAAAAAAGCCGAACGAATCGGCATCGAGTTTGACGGTTAAAATTAAAGGCGGCGGCATAAACTAAAGATTACAATAATTCAATTAAAGATAAAAACCCGCGCTGCCAGACCGCTTTTTTCGCGCTTTTCGTAATTTTGCACGGACAGTTTCTTCGACCGAACAATTTACTCGATTCGTTTTTCGACCTTATCGAAATTGCCTTCGACTAAGTTAATAATGATTTTATTGTTCGGAAAATAAGCCTGTATATAACCGCGCTCTTCGGCGAAAAACTTCAAGTAATCCCTGTCATTTAAGGTTGTACGGGAAACGGAAAGGGAAATTTCATAGTCGGTGTCAACTTTGCGGGCGTAAGCATACCACTTTCCCTGACTGTCGAGAAACAAATTGCTTTTAATCGAAACGTCGGCGATTCGGTCAACTTCGCTCTCCGAGATGTTGTTTTTGTTGTAGTAAATTTCGTGCTGCATCTTGCCGTAAGTCTTGCTCGCCGCGTTATATTCTTCGACGACGGTCACGACGGCAGCCGCCCCGACAAACAAAATAACGGTAATGCAAAACCCCGCCATCGAAACGCCGAGAGTTTTCCACCAGCTTTGAATGCGCCCGCCCGCCCGAACGTGCGTTCTGATTTTCTCGCCCTGATACATCTGCACCAGCACAACGATGATTCCCGCGCAGACTAAAGAAAAAAGGTAATTGGGAAGCCGGTCAATATAAGGCGCGAACGAAATGAGCAAAACAAACGCAGTCGCCGCGACGGTCGCCAGCCACGTTTTCCAAATCTTATCCGTTTCGCCGAACGCCCGATAATTTTTAGCGACCATATAACCGGCAGCCAGAGTCCCGCCCAACAGCGTGGCAACCCAGATTTCCCGGTCTTTATAAACCTTTTCTGTGCGGTTTTGATAGTTAGCGGTTGTTTCCTGTTCCATAAAATCAGACTCTTTTCGTTCGGTTAAACTTCTCGCGGCAAGTTTGCTTCTTCGTCCAAAATCAAACGCCACGCCCGACGGTTTTTCTCTAATGGCTATTAATTCCAAAATTCATCGGACAATTTATCGTAACCGCGCTGATTGTAGAATTTAGCGAACTCGGTATTATCAGAAGCCGGGAATTCTATTTTGATTTCTTCCGACAAATTCTTTAGAGCGTGTTTGGAAATTCAGGAAAGGTCAGCCGAAACGGTTAAACTGTTTCTGCAATGAAAAGAACAACCTATCCGTCCGACCTCTCCGATGAGCAATGGCAATTGCTCGAACCAATGTTACCACCGCCCGAACAGTTCGGGCGACGACGCACGATTGATTTACGCCAAATCTGCAACGCGCTGTTTTACGTTTTGCGAACCGGCTGTGCGTGGCGATATTTGCCGTCTGATTATCCGTGTTGGCAAACGGTTTATTACTATTTCCGGCTCTGGCGCGACTCCGAGTGGTTTGCTGCTCTGAACGAGAAGTTGCGTCGCCGTCTGCGAAAACAACGGGGACGTGATGAAAACGCTTCAGCGGGCATTGTGGATTCGCCATCGGTCAAAACGAGTGAAGAGGGCGCAGCCGAGCGCGGTTTCGACGCGGGCAAAAAGATCAACGGACGCAAACGTCATATTTTGGTGGACACGCTCGGACTTTTACTGGCGGTTGAGGTTCACGCGGCGAACATTCAAGACCGCGATGGCGGCAAACTTTTGTTGGAGAGTTGCCGCGACCGCTTGCCGCGCTTGTTTTTGATTTGGGCGGACGGCGGTTATCGCGGCAAATTGATTGAATGGGTGGCGGCGACGTGTTGCTGGGTTTTGGAAATCGTCAAACGCTCGGATGTTGCCGCCGGTTTCCATGTTTTGCCGCGCCGGTGGGTCGTTGAACGCACGTTTGCGTGGCTCTCGAAGCATCGTCGTTTGTCAAAAGATTATGAAAGAGATTGTCAAACATCGGAAGCGTGGATCTATTTGGCGATGGTGAGCGTAATGCTCAAGCACGTCAAGTTAGAGAATTGAATTTCCAAACACGCTCTAAGAATTTTGATCCTCAGCATATTTGATCGTTAACTCATCTTCAAAATCGAACAGTTGCAAAGCGTATTTTAGCCTATCGAATTTTACGGTGTTACTTGAATGCGACTCAATAGAGTAAGTATCATTCAGTTGAACAGGTTGTCTCAAATTACTTTCAGCAAGATTTTTAGTCAAGCCAATTTTCTCACCTAAATCTGTAGTAAAAAATGTTTCAGGCTGCAATTCAAATAACTGTTTGCATATCTCTAAATAGAGTTTGGTAATTTCTCTGACTTCGATTTTCTGATCGAGAAAAATCGCATAATCTAATTTTTTATGAGTTGGGTCATCAGCATCGAAAATGCTAACTTCACCATTGCTTAGTTCATCTAAAATAGTAATTGCCGGAATTTGCCAAACTTTTAAAAATCTTTTAGCGATCAAGTCGGAACGCTTTTCTATTTCAGCCCTGTCCCATTTTTCCAGACTTGCAAGGTATTTATTGAGCCAAAGCCGACTGTCTTTATATCCGGCATTCTCCAAATCTCTTTTGAAGGAAAATGTTTTATTGCTTAATTTTCCGTTATTACCGGACAAAGTTAAATTTCCGACTGTGTTTAAGTAATTCTCTTTGATGAACTTGTGATCCTCCGCGCCTATCTCTGTTTTCCATTTCGGATCAGGATTTTGTGGAAAAATATGTTCAATTGTTATGTCAGGATTATCATCAATAACAACCGGTTCTTTATTCTGGAAATTTTCCAACCGTTCAAGCAAGTATGTTCTGTTCTTTGCTTTGATGTTGTAAACGTCTTTTTCTTTGAGAGCATTTATTGTTTCAGTATCTCTTGGAAAACGACTATTGCCAATCAATTTAAGCAACGCTTTCTGAACGGAATACAAATAGTTTTCTTTTTCAACTTTGTCGTAAAGCGTCATAAAGATTTTGTTTCTACCTTCCGTTCCAAATCCGACAATAAATCTTCGCCAAGTGAATGACTGCACCAAATCCAAAATTGAAACAAAAGTCGGCTTGTCAATAATAGAGTTTGCGTAATCTTCATATACTTTCATCAAAAAAGGGTAGGCGACGTTTATTTCCAACCGATTAATATACTCAAGTTGAATTCTTATGTCCTTATCCGGTTCATTTTGTGGGTTAATTAACTTGTTGTAATACTTAACCAATGACTTGATTTTTAACAAAACATCCTCCAATTGTGCAATTGAGGATGTTGGATATTTTGATTTAAATTCAAGATAAACTTTTCCTTTGTTCGGAATTTTGTTGTTTTCAAGCGTTAAGTAATCACGGATAAAATCTGACACTCGACTAAGGTTTGAAGTTTCATCTTTAGCCAGTTTCTCGATGACTTCCCAGTAATTTTGGTAAATCAAGTTTTGGTCTCTTCTATTTAACCCCATCAAAATATAATTGCGAATCAAATCCGCCGGCGATAATGTCAAACCAGTAGAATTTAGGCTCTCAAAGATTCTTTGCGGATTATCTTTTTCTCTATCGAGCGAAACTTCAACGAACATTAGTTTTGATAAGCCCTCCAAAACCGTCTTATAGTTTTCTTCATTTATTCTTCCCTTAAAATAATCAAAGTTATCGGTTATTTTTGAGTAACCCTTATATTCTTCGGTTTGATCACTCCTGAGTAGATATTTCAAGGCTCGGTCATTGTTATCAGTCGGTCTGAGCTTTAACTTTTCTTCCTCACGAGCAAACTTGTTAATTAAATACGTTTCACTTATTTCGCTGACAAGTTGATCGTCTTTCAATTCCATTGCCAAACGGCTTTGTTGCATAAATCAGCAATCTTCTCATTTCTGTTTTTCGCTAGACTTCAACTTTGTAACTTTCAGGCATTCCCAAGTGTGTCATCCGAT
>JAYVGL010000166.1:0-2607 GCA_043772175.1 Pyrinomonadaceae bacterium
GAGTTTGACGTGCGCCTGGCAAAAGACGGCGTTCCGGTTGTTTTTCACGACGCGACGTTGCGAAGACTAACGAAAATCAAAAGCCGCGTGGCGGATTTAACCGCCGAAGAATTAAACAAGATTGATGTCGGCAGTTGGTTCAATCGAGCATTTCCGAAAAAAGCTGCCGAGGAATTTGCCGCCGAAACCGTTCCGAAATTCGCCGATCTGCTCGACTTTTTGCGCGGCTATCAAGGTTTGATTTACGTCGAGCTAAAAGGCGACGCTTCAGCGATTCCCGCGCTTGCCGAAGCGGTCGCCGAACTGATTCGACGAAACGCGCCGACTTTGAATATCACCGTCAAAAGTTTCAAACTCGAAGCCATTAAAATTATCAAACAAATTTTGCCCGATGTGCGAACCGCCGCGCTTTTCGAGCCGAAAATACTGACGATTCTGCGTAAAAAGAAACGCATTCTAAACGAAGCGCATAAGTGCGGCGCGGACGAAGTTTCGATTCACTATTCGCTGGCGACGGAAAAATTCGTCTGGCGGGCGCGTGAAAATGATTTGCCAATCGTGATCTGGACGGCGGACAATCCGATCTGGGTCAGCCGCGCCGCCGATTACGGCATCCGTGCGATTATCACCAATAATCCGGCGAAACTGCTGGCTGAACGCAGCGAATTCGTTTCTTCAATTAAAATTTAACCGAGAGTATCTTTCAAAACGGCGTTCGTTTGATCGCGTCTGAATTCGTGAAGTTTATCGCGCAGTTCGGAGCGCGAATTGGCGAGAATGGAAATCGCTAAAAGCGCGGCGTTCTTCGCGCCCGCCGCGCCGATTGCCAGAGTTCCGACCGGAATTCCGGCGGGCATCTGCACGATGGAAAGCAGCGAATCCATTCCCGCTAAAATACTGCTTTGAACCGGAACGCCCAACACCGGCAGAATCGTCTGCGCGGCGCACATTCCCGGCAGATGCGCTGCCCCGCCCGCGCCCGCGATAATCACTTCGATTCCGCGAGATTCGGCGGATTTGGCAAATTCAAATAACAGATCAGGCGTGCGGTGCGCGGAAATCACCCGCGTTTCGTGCGCCACGCCGAAACTCTTTAAAATGTCGGCAGCGTTTTTCATCGTTTCCCAATCGGACGTGCTGCCCATAATTATCGAAATGATTGGGGATTTGATTTCTGGTTTCGGGTATTTGGTTTCGGATTTTGCCATTTGATTACAAACTAAAAAAGATTTGCATTGAAAGCAAGTCGACCCGGTAAACTACATTGTGAAACGGTCGGACGGACAAAAAATCAGCCTCTCACGAAAAAAAGTCTTTTTTCCCGAACAGATGCGAGAAAAAAGACTGCCAGTTTCGTTAATCTGGATGAAAATAAGCAATATATGTAAATTATCAGCCGAGATAACCTATGTAAACCGTTCCGCCGATTTGCGCCTGCACACCGGCATTCACGCCTGCCATTAAAATCATTCCCTTCGCCGAATTGAGAAAAACTTGCGGACCGATACCGGGAACGGCAAGCATCGGGAGTAACACCGGATCAAGTCCGATAAACATTGAAGTTCCTGAGCCGCCGATGATAATGCCGCCGCCGACTTCAGCGAATATACATAAACCCTGAATATCCGATTTGGTCAAATCGCCCCCCGGCAAATCCGTATTACAGAGAACCATACCGGTTGACGGAAACGCCATCGGACCTGCAGAGCCGGTCGCCGGACCTTTTGGTGTCGGAACTTGGATTTTACCCAGTTTGGGAATCTTCAACCCTGCGGATAAACCCGCGCCGACTCCGCCGTAAGTAAAAGTCTGATCGGTTCCCGAAGGGTCTTTTAAAATCATCTGCCCGCCGCCGCCCGCCAAAACTCCGACTGACAATCCGCCGCTTCCGAAAGTTACAAACTGCCACGCGCTGACTTTTCTGACTGGTGTTGTTAATCTCATATAGCAATCCTCTTTTCTATCGTTAGTTATTGTTAATTTCGTTTGATTTGTTTTGAAAAAGTCTGTGTTAGTCCGGTTTTGAAAACAAAGCGACACAAATGAAGCAAAATCCCATAAAAAAAGCCAAGAGCGGAAATCCCCACAACGCGCCGAACGAATTGATAACGCCGTTCCGAGGGTTCTGCGGATCATAGTAAACGGTAACTTCGTCACCGATCTGATGCCCGAAAATCAAACCGCCCTGAGCAAATTCAAACTCTTTTCCATCTTTGGCGGTAAATTTTATTTCCGGGTGAGAGCCGCCCGCATTAAGTTTGACAACCTTTCCCTGCGCCGTTTCCGATCGGCTGACAAACTGCCGGTTTGAAATTCCCCAACCGACCGCGCCGATGACGACTATTATTCCGATAATGCCGAATAACATACGTTTGAGTTGTCCGTAACCCGAAGTGTTGCTCATCTGATTCATCTGGTTAAAACCGCATTTGATTAAAAACCGAACTTCAGGGAGACGACAAACGGTTTCTAATTTTGCAGACAAAAAGCGGCGGTTTCGGAAATTTTCTTTAGAGTCTGTTTAAATTTTCAACAAGCGAGTTGTTTCAACATAATACGGATCATCGCCAGTTGGATGAAAGCCTTTGAAACTTCCGTCTTTTCTTC
>JAYVGL010000167.1:0-50487 GCA_043772175.1 Pyrinomonadaceae bacterium
CTGGCGGAAGACATCGGAAAAAAATTAGAAGTCGGGGCGCATCTGGCGGAGTTGCGGCGGACGAAAGCGGGCAAATTCGATATATCGAAAGCCGTCACGCTCGCAGAATTGGAAATCATCGCGTCCGAAAATCGTGTGAGCGACGTTTTAGTTTCGATGAACGAAGCCGTTTCGCATCTGCCGCAGATTATCCTGGACGAAAAGGAAATCGCCGACACAAAAAACGGCAAGCCGCGGCGATGTGAAAACGCCGCGCTCGAAGATCATCAAACGGTGCGAATGATTGACGAAGCGGACAATTTAATTGCCGTCGGTTTTTATAAAAGCGCGGAAAAATCCATCCAGCCGAAACTCGTTTTGGTGTAAAATCAGCAGAGAGAGAATTTTTTATGAACAAAAAGAATCTGGCTTTGGGAATCGGCGGCGCATTGGGCGCAATCGTCGCGGTGAAAATGCTTTCGCGGGCGAAGACGGTCGCGTGGGAAACGGTTTCCGATAAAATCGAACACGCGGAGAATTCGCACTTCGTCGAAATTGACGGCGCGACGATTCATTATCAGGAATTCGGCGAACGAACCAACCCGACGCTACTTTTAATTCACGGCTACACGGCTTCGACTTACGTTTGGAAAACGGTCGCGCCGATGTTCGCGGCGCAGAAGTTTCACGTGGTTGCGGTTGATTTGGTCGGCTTCGGTTTTTCAGATAAACCGACGTGGTTCGACTACACCATCGCCTCGCAAGCCCGCGTCATCGAGCGTTTGATGAACCGGCTCGGCATTGGGAAGGCGACGGTCGTCGGGAGTTCTTACGGCGGAGCGGTGGCGGCGACGCTCGCTTTGGATTACGCGGAGCGCGTCGAAAAACTCGTGATGGTCGGGGCGGTGGCGAACGACGAAGTTCTCGACAATCCGATTTTGAAGCTTGCTTCGGTTCCGATTCTCGGCGAAATTTTCACGCCGTTTATGATTGATTCAAAAGCGTTGGCAAAAACGCGGATGAAGCGGACGCTCGCGCCGGAGAGTCAGCATTTAATTACCGACGAGCGCGTCGAAGCGGTTATTCGTCCGCTCAAAGCCAAAGACGCGCATCATTCCGTGCTGGCCTCGGCACGCAATTGGGACGCGAACCGCATCGGCGAAGACGCGCATTTAATCAACCAGCCGACGCTTCTGCTCTGGGGCGAAGACGACGAAATTATTCCGCTTTACAACGGCGAAAATCTCTACGATGCCATCGTTCATTCGCGGCTCGTCGTTCTGAAAAACTGCGGGCATCTGCCGCCGGAGGAAAAACCCGAAAGATTCGTCGCGCTCGTCGGCGAATTTTGCCGCGACCGCAAAGGCATCGTCCACGCGGAAGCGAGCGAACGGCTCAGTGCCTGAATTTTTATTATTTTTTACAACTTAAACCGCGCGCCCGACTTCCAAAGTGCGGCTTAATAACCGCTCTCCCGCGCCTTTGGAGGAAAAATTATGAAAACGATACTTTTAACTTTAATTCTAACGCTTTTGTTCGGGAGTGCGGTGCTGGCGAACGGGCAAAAAACCGACGCGCCGCTTCAGGTTCGTGTCGGAAAACAGAAAAAATTTTCGCGCAGTAAAGTCAGCGTCAAATTCGTCTCCCTGGTTGAAGATTCGCGCTGTCCCGAAGGTGTCAACTGCGTCTGGGCGGGCAATGCGCGAATCACGGTGCAGATTACCGAACCGGGCGGCGCGGGCGAAATCTTTGATATGAACACGAATCTCGGCGCAAAAGGCGCGACTTTCGCCGGCTACGCGGTTAATTTAACCAGCCTCACCCCGACTCCGAAAGAAAACGTGCGAATCAACAAAAACGGCTACACGGCGACGTTTTCCATCGTGCGGATGACGCGGTAGAAAATTTCGGCTTTTTTCGCCTATCTTCACAGCCGCAGTGAAGTATTAAAGTGTTCGACGAAAAGTGTTTCGGCGGTTGAGAAGTATAACTGACAATTTAAAATCAGTAATTTGCTTTTAATTCATCAACCATTTTAACCGCACCTTCGATGTCGCCTTTATAGACTATCTGCCCGTTTCGGTTGATGACAAAAGTCGTCGGATAACCTTTCACGCCAAATTTTTCAGCTAAATCTTCGTCTGTCGTAACGACTACCGGAAAACCGTATCCCTCTTGACGAATATCGTCAAAGGCTTGATTCGGTTTATCTTCTTCAATCGGTTTATTAACGGCTAAAATCATTACGGACGAATCGTTTTTATATTTGTCGTAAACGCCTTGAACTTGCGGAAATTTCTCGAAACAAATTCCGCAACGTGTGAACCAAAAATCGAGTAAAACGATTTTATTTCTGAAATTCTCATCCGCGACGAAAATTTTTTGTTCGTCAAATGCTTCAAATTTTGTTGGCAAATTATACGCCCGAACTTTTGCGGTATAAGTTCCATAGTTAATTCTATGAATCCAGTAATCCCAACCTTGAAAAAACATAAACACTACGAAGCAACTACTTAAGGAAAAAAACAGGATATTTTTCGGTAATTTATTTTTGTAGTAGAAGTAAGCAGAAATAACGCCTAAGCAATAGGTAATTACTACTGGTAAAGTGTAAGGATCACCCTTCAAAAACGTGAAGATCGTATATAATTGAAGGGGAAACATTGTTCCGAAAATAATTGCTACAATTGAAATCACCGGCAGTTTTCTACTGAAAACTTTGAAAAAAAATAATGTGAGGTAAAAATAGCCGATAAATGAGAGTAAGGTAATAAAGTAAACTTTATTTGAAATAAACGGTATTGACAACGGCATTACCAAAGAAACTAAAAGTATTACAGCGAATGCTTCGAGGATGGCTTTATACATATAAAAATTTTTGAGGCGAAAAAGGCAGTAGAAATACTGCCTTTTTCGAGTAAGTTTTCGTCGAATCGCAAATCCCAATTACTGACTAACCGCACAAATAGTTACATCTTGTTGTGCCATATGGTCCGCAATCCCCAACAGGTGAACTCTGACAACCATTCGGTGCACCGCAAGAAGGGTCTCCTTCACAATAAAAATTACAGTTGCAGACGCCAGCCCTTGGGTTCTCGGTAGTGACAGGTTCGTCTTTCACGTATTTCTGAATTCCAAGCGACATAAAAACTGCGAATCCTTCCTCTTTAGTAAAAGCATTTAAAATGCTTGACAGCAAAAGTTCCTCAGCTTTGGATTCTTCTTCTTTTGTAAGATTCAAACGGGCGGTAAAAGTTTCAGGAGATAATGTTGTCAGCATCTCTAAAACAAACTCGTTTTGAAATTTTGCAAATTTTCCTGTAGCTAAATGATACGCCAACTGAGTTTTCCAGATGTTTACCCGATCATTTACAAACATCTCTTTGACAATCTTCCTTCTCGCTTTCATTCCATTCTTCAGCAAATCCTCATACTTCTGTAAGAGTGTCACTTCTTCATCTTTGCTTGTGTTCAAAGGCTCAACAAAATCGCCTGCCTCCTTGGACGGAAACAACCCGAAGGCTCTGTTTATCATCTCTAGTCCGCTTTGCTCATTGCGTTTTACTTTTTCAGGATCGGATTTCTCGTAAATATCAGCGGAAACTTTTGAGATTGCGTCTAAAACAAATTCTCGCTGCTCTTTTGTCATGTTCGGTCGCTTGATGAACTGTAAAGCCAGATTAACTCTTATAAAAGATGCTTTTTGTTCGTTAGATAGTTTTGAAAATGATGAGCGTCTTTCTTTTGCTGGTAAAGATGCCACTCTCACAAAGTCTCCATACGCCTCGTTGTTTACAGAGATGGATGAAGGTAAAACAAGTTTCCTGAAGCATTTCGATTGAGGTTGTTCAATTTTCGGAGAGTCTTGCTTTTGAGCAGAAACGGTTGTTGGAAATGTGCTTAAAAGCACGCCGACGGTAAAAAGCGCAAGTAACGCTAAGTTGTTTTTTTTTGTTCATTTAAGTTGCCTCCAGAATTTTAGATTGATTTTTGGTGTGAACGAAAATAAGGCGAAACCGTTGCAAATCGGAAATTTCCAATTCTTAGAAGTCGGCAAAGTTTTCACGAATTTTGTTTACAATCTGGTTTATACTCTTTTTTAAGCTGAATTTCAAGAAAAATTTTATGAGCAGAAAAAGCATTTTAGTCGTTGACGACGAGAAAAGTCAGCGCGAGATTTTGGAGATGATACTGTCGGGCGAAGGCTACGATGTCACGATGGCTTCGTCTGGGGAGGCGGCGATGAAGTTTGTCGCCGACCGGCATTTTGATCTGGTTTTGACTGATTTGAAAATGACGGGAATGAGCGGTCTGGATTTGCTGAAAGAGTTGACTGATTTCGATAAGTCTATTATCGTCCTGCTTTTAACGGCGCACGGGACGGTTGATTCCGCCGTTGACGCGCTGCGTTTGGGCGCGTTCGATTTTTTGCAGAAACCTTACGACCGCGACAAACTGCTCGAAACTATCTCACGCGCACTGAACAAACTTTCGGCACTCGATTCGGAAATCGTCTCCGATTCGCCGGAGATGGATAAGGTGAAAAAACTGATCTTGAAGGTGGCGAAGTCGAACTCGACCGTTTTGATTCGCGGCGAATCGGGAACGGGCAAGGAATTAATCGCCCGCGCCATTCATAAAAACTCGCTGCGGACGAGCGAAGTTTTTCAAGCCGTCAACTGCGCGGCGATCAACGAAAATCTGCTCGAAAGCGAACTTTTCGGACACGAAAAAGGAAGTTTTACGGGCGCGGTCGGCGAGAAAAAAGGTTTGTTTGAAATCGCCGACAACGGCACGCTTTTCCTTGACGAAATCGGCGAACTCGATATTTCACTGCAAGCGAAAATTCTCCGCGCTTTGCAGGAAAAGCAAATTCGGCGGGTTGGCGGCATTCGTGAAATTGACGTTGACGTGCGCGTCGTTACGGCGACGAACCGCGATCTGCTGAAGATGTCGCAGGAAGGACGTTTCCGCGAAGATTTATATTATCGCCTGAACGTGCTTTCGATTGAGTTGCCCGCGCTGCGGGAGCGGCGTTCGGACGTTCCGGTGCTGATTGATTATTTTTTGGCGAAACACACACGCGGCACGAACCGGAAAGTCGCACTCGATAAAGATGCGCGGCGAATCTTGGAAAATTACGGTTATCCAGGCAACGTCCGCCAGCTCGAATCGGCACTCGAACGCGCCGTTCTATTGTGCGAAAACAACACGATCACGGCGGAAGATTTGCCGCCGGAGATGTCGCAGTCGGCGAGACCTTCGTCGGCAAATGATTTGTTCAAACTGCCCGCCGAAGGCATCAATTTTGAAGATGTCGAGCGCAGTTTGATAATGCAGGCGATGGAGCGAACCGATAATAACATCACGAAATCGGCGAAACTTTTGGGTTTGACGTTTCGGACTTTGCAATACCGATTGGAAAAATTCGGCTACAAGAAAGACGCGGGCGCGGAAGCGGAAGACGAGGCGTAAGCGGGTTAAAATCCGCGTGTGAGGTGAGAAATTATGTTGACGATTGAAGGGATTTATAAAGACGGCAAAATCGAGTTGCTCGAAACCGTGTCCGAGATGAAGCAGTCAAAAGTTTTGATAACTTTTATCGAGAACAGCGATGTTGACTTACAAACTTTAGGCATTGGTCGGGAGGAAGCCGGGGATTTGCGCGAAAAGTTTGCGGCTTTTGAAGATTGGAACGATCCCGCGCTCGACGTTTACGACGATTATGACAACGCCAAATCAGCCCTCGGCGAATAAAATAGAACGCAGCAGTGTTGTATTGCTGCCGTTTCCGAATTCGGATTTGCGGACTGCTAAACTGCGCCCCGCTTTAGTCATTCAGGCGGACGGATTAGAAACCGGACTGGAGCAGATTATCTTGGCGATGATTAGCAGTAACTTGAGTCGCGCCGAACATCAATCACGAATTCTAATTGAGACGAAAACAGAAGCGGGAAAACAAAGCGGACTGCTTTTCGACTCGGTGATAATGACCGGCAATTTGGCAACGGTCGCTTCGCCGAGAGTTACGAGAATTATCGGAAAACTAGAAGCGATGCGCGACGTTAACGACGCTCTGCGCCACACCCTTAAATTGTAAGAAAAGAGCCATTGTGAAACGATTTTTCTGAAAACGATCTTATGTCGAGCAAAACAAATTATACGGCGGCTTGGCTTTTTTTACCGGCAATCGCTTTGGCGGTTTTCGCAATCACGGCGATTCCGGTGTGGCTGATTCAGCCGTTTGCGCCGCAGACGGAGAACGCGCTGCAAATTTCGTATTTTTTGAAATCGTGGTCGCCGATTTTTACATTAGCGGCGTTGTTCACGTCTATTGCGCTAATTGTTTTTCTCTGGCGCAATTTAAAGCGTCGGTTCGCCAAAGCGTTGCTGTTTTTCCCGCTCATCACCATTTTGCCGTGCGTCTGGTTTGCGCGGCAGAATCATTTTGAATGGATGTTTAATCCGCTCGATCAAACCGCGTTTACGACGGTGAGCGAAGCCGATTTCGTGGCGGATGACGAGATGGTTTTGGCGGTCAAAATAAATGGTGAAGCGGTCGCTTATCCGGTGCGGCAGATGGCTTATCACCACGTCGTCGCGGATGTCGCCGGCGGACAGCCGATTACGGCGACTTACTGAACGCTCTGCCACACGGGAATTGTGTGGCAGTCCGTCGTGAACGGGCAGACTTTGAGATTTCGCCTTGCCGGAATCAACAACCAAAATTTTATAATGCGCGACGAAGAAACCGGCTCGTGGTGGCAGCAGGTTTCGGGCGAAGCGATTCAAGGTTCGCTCAAAGGTCAGAAACTCGAAAACGTCGCTATGGACGAACTGACTTTCGCTGTTTGGAAGCGCGAAAATCCGAGCGGGCGCGTTTTGCGTCCCGATGAAAAGATTTTGGCAGCGAACAAATATGAAGCGGCGGATTGGGAAAACGAGGTGGCGAAAATGCCGGTGAGAATCGGCGATAGATTAGATAAAACGCTGGAGCCGCGCACTTTGATTGTCGGCATCTCCGTTAACGGCAAAACCAAAGCGTATCCGTTTTCGGCGGTCGAGAAACAATCGCCGATTTTAGATTCGGTCGGCGGCACGGCGATATTGATTGTGCTTAACGAAGATAAAAAATCGGTTCGCGCTTTTGAAAGAACGGTTGACGGGAAAACTCTGGAATTTTTCGTCAAGCCGGAAACTGCCGAAGTCGTTGACGCGGAAACGGGCAGCGTTTGGAATTTTGCGGGCGAGGCGACGGGCGGCGAAGCGACGGGCAAACAGCTTAAGCAAATCCAAGTTTTGAAAGATTACTGGTTCGACTGGAAAAACTACAATCCCGAAACGCAGCTTTACGCGCCCGGTTCCCGCTGATTTCGATTGAGTTGCAACATATAGAAAACTGATGCGGCGGAAAGATTTTTCGATTCCGAACGCGATTTGAAACAACGTGAAAATATGCAGAAACCACCCGCCGAACTAAAAAAGCGAACGCGGAAAATGAACAAAAAAGTCGTTCGCAAAAAGGCGAAATACGTTTTGTGCTGGCTCCAACAGAACCTTCGCGCTTTTGACAATCCGATTATTGACGCGGCGATTGCGGCAGGGAACAATTTGAATCTGCCGGTCGTCGTTTATCACGGGCTGGGGCAAAAATATCCGTACGCCAACGACCGTCTGCACAAATTTATCGTCGAAGCCGCCGCCGCGCTCGCGCCCGCCGTCGAAGAACGCGGACTGCGCTGTCTGAATTACATCGAGCGTCCGGGGAAATATGAAAAAGGTTTGGTTTATCGTTTGGCAAAAGACGCGGCGGCGATTTTTACCGACGACGTTCCGGCATACATCGTGCGCCGGCAAACTGAAAGCGTCGCCGCCAAAGCCGATCTCGCGGTGTTCGCCGTTGACGCTTCGTGCGTCGTGCCGATGAACGAATTTCCGTTTCAAGCCGAAGCGAACGCTTTTTTTCGCCGCGCTCACACGCCTTTTCGGGAGCAGTATCTGAACGCAAAAACCGAAATGTCGCCGGAAATTTCACGTTACGAAGACGGATTCGATTTTGAGCCGGACGATTTGGCGACACTGGACACTGATAAACTGATCGCCGAATGCGAGATTGACCACAGCGTTTTGTCGGTCGAAAGTTTTTCCGGTTCGCGGGAAGCGGCTTTGCGGCGTTTGCAGTGGGCGTGCGAAAAGGTTCTGCCGGTTTACGAAAGTATGCGCTCGAATCCGGCGCATCCTTTGTGCGGGACGCGCCTTTCGCCTTACCTGCATTTCGGCGTTTTGAGTGCGCGGGAAGTTATTTGGGAAATTCGCAAACACGCGGACGGCAAGCAGAAAAACTGGCGCGTTTCGGATGAAATTTTATCGTGGCGCGAATTTTTTCATCATCAGGCGCGGTTTGAAAACGATCCGGCGGCTTACGAAACGCTGCCTGGATGGGCGCGGGAAACTCTCGCTAAACACGCGCCCGAACGCGCTGGTTCGCCGACGCTCGACCAGATTATTCACGGCGAAACCGAGGATGAAACGTGGAACGCAGCGCAGAAACAATATCTTTTGGAAGCGTGGATGCCGAATAATATCCGTATGTATTGGGGCAAACGGCTGGTCGGCTGGCGCAAAACGCCGGAAGAAGCGTGGCGGACGGCGTGTTATCTGAACGACCGTTTCAGTCTCGACGGGCGCGACGCGGCGACTTACGGCAACCTCGCCTGGTGTTTCGGCAAAATAAATCACCCGTCGGGCGAACACGAAATTTACGGCAGAGTCGGGCGACCGTGGGACGCGGCGATGCGGAAACGAAAAGGTGTCAGCGAATGGCTCGCCGAACAAGCCAAGCGCGAAACTTACCGCGTTTTCGTCCCGGAAGAAGTTTGAGTTGAAAAGATGTTTAGAAACCCAGAATTTTGCCCACGAAATACACGAATCAAACGAAAAAAGACAAAAATCACTTTAACGCCCGATTTAATTTTTCGTGAATTTAGTGTGTTTCGTGGGCAAAATTCTGGGTTTCTAAACATAGTTTTTAGTGGAAATTTGAAACGTCGTTTCTAAAAATTTCGTTTTACAATGTGAATGATTTTTCGTTTCGGGAGTAGGAAATTATGGAATGGTTTTCAACCTTGAGTTTGGCACTCGGCACAGCCTGGACTTCGGGCATCAATCTTTACGCGACCGTCACGGTTTTGGGCTTGCTGCAAAAGTTTAATCTGACGCATTTGCCCGGCGGTTTGGATGTTTTGGATAATTGGTGGATTATCGGCATCGCCGGATTTCTCTACGCGGTCGAGTTTTTCGCCGATAAAATTCCTTACGTTGATTCGATCTGGGATGTCATACACACTTTTATCCGCGTTCCGGCGGGCGCAATTGTCGCTTACGCGGCGACGAATCAAACCGACGCGGGCGTTCAGACGATTGCCGCTCTGCTCGGCGGCGGGCTGGCGTTTTCATCGCACGGCACGAAAACGGCTTTGCGGATGGGCGCGAACCTTTCGCCCGAACCCGTCTCCAACTGGATTTTATCAATCGTCGAGGACATCATCGCCTTTGCGGGAACGCTTCTCGCGGTTTTCGCGCCGGTTTTGATTGCAATTGTCTTGCTGATTTTCGCCGTTTTCTTCATCTGGTTTTTCCCGAAAGTCGTGCGCGGCGTAAGAAAATTATTCGACGGCATTCGCGCACTTTTTCGCGGCGAAAATTACCGCGAAGCTGCTCGCAGGTCGGTTTGAAGTTTGTATTAAAGATTGATGTTGTTTGACTAAGACGGTATTTCAGCGAGTCATACGACAATCAGCAAGCAAAGTGCAAACGCTCGTTGAAATTTTAATGGAATCAATTCGTAAAAATAATTTCGCCCCGTTTTGTGTTCTGATTCTTGTTTTCGCGCGCGCTCTGATCGAACTTCTATTGTTTTTCGTCTGACGTTTTGCCTGCTTTATTTTATGATACGATATTTTTAAGAAAGCATCACAAATGTATGTTAGCTGGCGAAATCGTCCGGGGAGAGATCAAAACGAACAGATGAATTTAGAAAGAATTTTTCAAATTATAGCGGTAATTCTGATCGGAGTTGCCGCGTTTTTCTTGTGGAAAGGCAATAATGACGGCTTGTTTATCGCGGCGGTCGTCGCGGCGGTGAGTTTTTTTCTGAGCATTCGGTTTCAAGTGAAAGAGCGTTTGGAACAGCGGAAGAAAGAACCAGCGGACGAGAGTAAAGCGTAGATTTCGAGCGTCCGAACCTTTATGAAAATCGTTATCTCAACCTTCGGCTCGCTCGGCGATTTGCATCCGCTGCTGGCTCTGGCGATTGAACTGCGAACTCGCGGACACGAAATCGCCGTCAATTCTTCAGAGGCTTACCGCGAAAAAATCGCCGCGCTCGGTTTTGAATTTTTCCCGCTGCGTCCCGACCTCGACCCGGAGAAAGACCGCGCTCTCGCCCGCGAAATTATGGATGCTCGCAAAGGCACGGAAAAACTGCTGCGTGAAATTCTGATTCCGAATATTCGCCCGATGTATGAAGATTTGATGAAGGCGTTGGTCGGCGCGGATTTGCTGATTTCCGGCGAAGTCGTTTATCCGGCAAGCTCGGCGGTCGAAAAAACCGGAGTCCGCTGGATTACGACGAGTCTCGCGCCCGCGTCTTTTCTGTCGCCGCACGACCCGTTCGTGCCGCCGACGGCGCAGTGGCTGAAGAATTTTCGATTTCTCGGCGCGACATTTCACGGCGCGATGTATTCGCTGGTCGAGCGGATGGTCGCCTCGTGGCTCGCACCTTACCGAGAATTCCGGCGCGAAATCGGCTTACGGGAAAATCACGATCCGGTTTTTAGAGACAAGTATTCAAACTTACTTCACTTGGCGATGTTCTCAAAAGTTCTCGGCAAGCCGCAACCCGACTGGCACTCGCCGACTTTGCAAACCGGATTTTGTTTTTACGACGGGCAGAATGATTTGGGGAAGATGCCGGAAAAATTAACCGAATTTCTCGACGCGGGCGAGCCGCCGATTGTTTTCACGCTCGGTTCCGCCGCCGTGATGGACGCGCGGGATTTTTTTGAGGAAAGCGGACGCGCCGCGCAGATTTTGAATCGCCGCGCCGTTCTGCTTTACGGAATTTTTAACGAAGCACCGAAAATAGTGGAAAGTGGAAAGTGGAAAGTGGAAAATGCGGCAGAGAGACAATCGAACATCGCGGCGTTCGATTACGCACCGTATTCGCAGATTTTTCCGCGGGTGGCGTGCGTCGTTCATCAGGGCGGAGTCGGGACGACGGCGCAGGTTTTGCGCGCCGGAGTTCCGGCTTTGATGATGCCGTATTCACACGATCAGCCGGACAACGCGGCGCGCTGCGAACGAATCGGCACGGCGCGTTCGATTTCACGCGACAAATACACGGCGGAAAGTGCGGCGAAGGAGTTGCGCGAACTGCTTTCAAATTCGAGTTACCGAGTCAAAGCCGTCGAAGCCGCCAAAATCGTCAACGCCGAATTCGGAACGAAAATCGCCTGCGACGCGATTGAAAAAGTCACGTTGAGATAAATTATGCCGAAACTGAATCATTTACTGGAAAATAATCAAAATTGGGTGAAGGAAATCACCGACGAAACTCCCGATTTTTTTCGTGCGCTGGCGAACGAGCAAAAGCCGTCTTATCTGTGGATCGGCTGTTCGGACAGCCGCATTCCCGCCAACGCCGCTCTCGGATTGATGCCGGGCGAACTTTTCGTGCATCGCAACATCTCGAATCTCGTCGTTCATTCTGATTTGAACTGCCTTTCCGTCATTCAATACGCCATCGAAGTTTTGCAGATTGATAACATCATCGTCTGCGGTCACTACAACTGCGGCGGTGTCAAAGCCGCGCTCGAAAACCCGGAACTCGGTTTGATTAACAACTGGCTGCGGCATATTCAGGAAACCGCCCGGCTTCACGAAAACACGCTGAACGGAATTGATGATCTTCAACAGCGCGTGAACAAACTTTGCGAGTTGAACATCATCAAACAGGTTCTGAACGCGGCGGAGACGACCTTCGTGCAAAAAGCGTGGGAAATCAATCGAAAAACGACGATTCACGGATGGATTTACGATTTGCGCGACGGGCTGATTCGAGATTTGAAGGTCAGTCTCGAAAACGTCGAACAGATGCGCCTGTTAAGACGCAATTTCTGGAATGAAAAAGCGAATTGACGTAGAATGCTTATCGGCAAAGGAGATTGAAAATGGCGAACACGATTACATTTGAAATGACGGAAACACAGGCGAAGAGTTTTGAGAGACTTCTTGATGAGTTTAACGACACAATGAAACGGGCGACGAAAGATGAACCGGCGCGGGAAGCGGAACGCTCTAAGCTGCGAACCGAAACTCATCTTTTACTGGCGCAAGCCGGTGAGGAATTGAAAAAAATTAAAGCCGTCAATTCGAATTAGAAGCGTTTCCGAATAGATGTGGGAGAAAATCTATAATGCTCTGGCAACACTCGGGACCATCGGCGTTAAAGTTGAAAAGCACGAAAAGGAAATTGATTTGCTGAGAACGGAAATGCGGTAGGTTTCCGCGATGCTGCACGAAGTTCTCGCTGAGTTGCGAAACGTCAAGCAACACCACAAATCGGATCAGCGTGAAGTGAATTTGTTCGTCGAAAATGAAATGCTTAAATTTGAACGCCGTCTGCCGTCGGGAAAAGAAGAAAATGAGAAAAAAGACTAGTATTATTTTAATTATCTTGTGTTGCGCTTTGGGCGTTTCCGCGCAGATGTCGCGGAAACCTTCGCCGACTCGTGAACCGGAAGGCGCGATGTTGAAAAAGCCGGATTCGGAAAAACGATTCGTGCCGAAAATCGCGTCGCGGAAGGAATTCGATAAGATGGCGCGGACGTATCATCAGAATACGCCGTATGCTTTGCCGCACGCGATGTTTATTATTGACCGCCGTTTTAAAAACAAAATTTATTTCGTTAACTCGCAAAAATACCGTTTTCACAAAGATTTCCTGCTCGCAAATTATCTGGTCGCTCGCGGCGAAGACGTTTTTACGCCGATTTACATCAATCAAAATCGCCGCTTTATCGTCGGGACGATTGCGTTTCAGAAGCCGATTGAGAGGTTTACGTTTGAATTGTGGGAAGGCGATCTGGCTTCGCCCGAATTGATAAAACTGACTTACGACACGATCAACGCGGCGTTTTTTACGGCGGTCGCATATAAACCGAACTCGATCCGGCAGGATGAAGCGTCGGTAAAACTCAGCATCAGCCGCGTTTCGGCGGACGAAATTCAGAGCAACCAGGAATATCTCGCCCTGAACACGGGCAAAGCCGTCGGGCGCGTTCACATCATCGAAAAACTCGACGACACGGTGGAAATCGGCGACAACGAGATTTTGATTTTGAAAGAATTGCCGATTAATCTGCCGCAGGTGCGCGGCATTATCATCGCCAAACCGTCAACGCCTTTGTCGCACATCAACATTCTGGCGCGCGGTTGGGGAATTCCGAATGTTTACATCAAAGATGCCGACAAACTTTTCAAAGAATTAGACACCTACGTGATCGAATTCGACGCGACGCTGACCGATTACAAATATAAACGCGCCGATTTGGAAACGGTGAAAAAACAATTCGTTGACCCGGAACAAGCCGTCGCGCCGTCGGATTTGAAAGTAACGAAACTCACTTCGATTCGTGAAATGCGGGCGCGGGACAGCATCGCTTTCGGCGGAAAATCGGCGAATCTGGGCGAGATGATTAACGCGAAAAATCCGAACATCACGATTCCCGAAGGTTTTACCGTGCCGTTTTACTGGTATGATAAATTTATGCGCGAGAACGGTTTGAACGACAAAATTGACGTTCTGATGGACGATTTGGATTTCGTTCACAACCCGCGCATCCGTCGTCAAAAACTGGAAGAATTTCGCAGCGAGATAAACAACGCCAAATTTGACGAGCAGTTAAAAGCGGAAATTATTAACAGGTGGAAAACCGAACTCGGCGGACAGGGCGTTTTCGTCCGCAGTTCGTCGAACGCCGAAGATTTGCCGAATTTTTCCGGCGCGGGACTTTATTCAAGCGTGGCGAACGTCAAAACCGACGAAAAAGTGATCGAAGCGGTGAAAAAAGTTTGGTCGTCTCTGTGGAATTTCGAGGCGTATGAAGCCCGCGTCAGAAATTACGTTAATCAGCGCGAAGTTTTTATGTCGGCGTTGATTCAGGTCGGCTTAAATATGGACAGCGGCGGCGTTTTGATTACCAAAGACCCGTTCGACCCGGAAAATAAAAACGCCGTTTACATCAGTGCGGTTTGGGGACACAACGAAAAAGTAACGGCGAACGCATTCGTTCCCGAACAGGTTTTATACAATCCGAAATCGAACGCCGTGCAGATTCTGACGCTTTCACAGCAGAATTCGGTTTTGAAATTCGGCGAGAAAGGCGATTTAATAGAAACCGATGAAAAGTTTGAACGCCGTGTTCTTGATGATAAAAACGTCCGTGAACTCGTCAAAACTGCCGGACAGATTAAGAGAATTTTCGGCGGAAAAAAAGAACAGGATATTGAATGGGGAATTATGGGCGGCAAAGTCTATATTCTTCAATCGCGCCCTTACATTGAGAAATAATTTAATAGAAAATGAGTTTATAATGAGCATATTTGGGAAAAAGAAAATGAACGAACAAGAATACAACAGCGAAGAAGTGAACGAAGAGGCAATCGAAGGCGAAGTTTTCTTCAACGACCAACGCCGTTTCGACGGCGACGGCGAACGAATCAAAGACGACCCGAAAGCCGCGAACGTCAAATCGCCGGAAGTCGTCAAACTTGAGAAAGAATTAAAAGATGAACGCCTCCGCCGCGAAGCCGCCGAAGCGAAACTCGTCGGCGTGCAGACGAAATTCGACGAAGTAAAAGCGCAGATGGAACGCGAAACCCAGGAGATGCGCCAGCGTCTGATGAAAACTCTGGAAGACCGCGCCAAACAGGGGCAATTTAATTTTCTGACGACGCTGCTGCCGGTTTTAGATAATTTGAATCTCGGCATCAAGGCGAGCGAAACCGATTCGTCATTCGAGCATTTATTATCAGGCGTAAAAGGCACAGCCAGAAGTTTTGAACAGGCGTTAATCAGCGTCGGTGTCGAACCGATTGCGGCAGTCGGCGAAGTTTTCAACCCGGAAATGCACGAAGCCGTCGAGATGGTCGAAACGAGCGCAGAAAACGACGACAAAATCGTCGGCGAATTCTCACGCGGCTACAAATTCGGCGACAAATTACTGCGCCCGTCGCGTGTTCAGGTCGGCAAAGCGATTTCCAAATCGGTCGGCGAGTAATTTTTTATGGGATTAGCGAAACTGAAAACGGCAACGCTTCTCACGCCCGAAGATTATTTAATTTTCGAGCGTGAAAGCGATTCGCGCCACGACTACATTGACGGTGCAATCTTCAAGATGGCGGGCGAAAGTTTTTCGCACAGCCGGATTTGTATGAATTTGACGCGGGAAGTCGGAAACAAACTAAAAGGCAAACCGTGTGAGGCGTTGTCGTCGAATATGAAAGTCCGCACGTCGAACGCGAGTTTGTTTTCATATCCTGATTTGACGATTGTCTGCGGCGAACCGCAGTTTCACGATGTCAAGAAAGACGTTTTTGAAGTTCTCTCGCCTTCGACCGCCGAATATGACCGGACGACGAAATTTCAGCGGTATCGAATGAGCAACGAAACTTTGACCGACTATATTTTAATTTCGCAGGACAAATGTTTCGTCGAACGATTTACCAGACAAGCGAAAAATGATTGGTTTTACCGCAGTTTCGCCGCGCTCGAAGACAACTTGAAAATCGAATCCGTCGAATGCGAACTGAGTTTGCGGGAAATTTACGACCGTGTGGAATTGACGTTGGAAGACGAAGATTTTGAGGAAGAATAAAATGGATTCACAGTTTTTGCAGGCGGAAGAACTCGGCATCAAACTTGAAATCGTCAACGGGTTGCCGGTTTGGGAAGCATCGCCGGTAATGCGCCATCAGATGGCAGTTGATCGCATTCGTGAATCAATTAAACATTCTGAAACAGCCGAGAACTGCGATTGTTTTCACGTCGCCGACATTTACGTTCAGTTTCCCGACGGTTCGTTGAAGCGTCCCGACATTTCGATTTATTGTAAAACGCCGTCTGAAACCGACGAAGCCGTCAAAGATGTTCCCGATGCGGTGATCGAAATCATCAGCAAAGGTTATGAGAAAAAGGATTTGGAAATCGGCGTTCCGTTCTATTTGGCAAACGGTGTCAAAGATATTGTCGTTTTCAATCCATACACAGATGAAGTTTTGTATTTCCGAGATGGCGAAAAGCGCGAACTGACTTCGCCCATCGAGATCGAATTGGAATGCGGCTGTTCCTGCACGGTTTAAGCAATGTCTTTCTATACCTTCATTATGGATTACAAAGGCGGAACTTATATTTCGCAAGTCAACTCACCTTCACTCGAAACAGCCTGCGCGGATTGGGCGAGTAATTTAAAAGTTTCGGAGATAGATGACTTCGGGGGAAATCAGCAGAAAGCAACTCATTGAGCAGATGAAAGATGAAAAACCCGTTTTGCTTAGTGGATTAGTAAACGCTTGGTGCAATTCGGCAATTCTTCGCAAAGGAACGGCTTTAATCAATATTATTCAAACAGTTGACTTGCCCGACAACGAACAATCAAGAACCGACAACTAACAAAAACAATGTATCCAGAAATTTTCCGCATCGGCAGTTTTCCGATAAACACTTACGGCGTTTTGCTGGCAATCGGCTTGATGCTGGCGTTGTTTGCGGCTTCAAAATTGGCGGCGCGAGACGGTCTGCCGACTGAGCGGATTTACGATTTGGGTTTGTGGACGATTATCGGCGGGTTGGTCGGGTCGAAGATTTTGATGTTTTTCACCGAAGATAACGTCAATATCTTTTCGATGGATTTTCTGCGTTCGGGCGGCGTTTACTATGGCGGATTTTTGGGTGGATTTGTCGCGCTAATCTTTTTAATCAGATTTTATAAGCTGCCTTTCTGGAAAGTCGCCGATGCGTTCGCGCCGGGTGTCGCTTTGGGGCAATTCTTCGGGCGGCAAGGCTGTTTTTCGGCGGGCTGCTGTTGGGGCAAACCGACGAATCTGCCGTGGGGCGTGCATTTTACCGAAGCCGGACACGAAAACACGGGCGTTCCGATTTTCGACGCGGCGGGCGGCGCACTCCATCTGCACCCGACGCAGCTTTACGAATCGTTTGCAATGCTTGTCGTTTTCGCCGTGTTATTTTACCTGCACCGGCACAAACGATTTGACGGGCAAATTCTCATCGGCTATATGATTCTGTATCCGATAGTGCGTTTTACCATCGAATTTTTCCGCGACGATCCGCGCGGCGATTTATTCGGATTGACGACTTTGACGGGACTTTCGACTTCGCAGACCATCAGTTTATTGGTCGCTTTCGGCGCGGTTTGTTTTATGATTTATCGCCTGCGGATTGCTAAACCTGTCGAAGCGGTATAATATTTCTGCCCACGAAATACACGAAACAGACGAAAAAGAAAATCAAATTCTCTTGACATTATTTTCGTTTGTTTCGTGTATTTCATGGGTGATAAAATTCTATGAGTGAAGATAATTCAAATCTCAATTTTCAAATCAAAACGGAAGATGCCGGGAAGCGTTTCGACGCTTTTCTATCGGAGAAAATCGAAAATCGGTCGCGTTCAAAACTGCAAAAACTGATTGATGACGGCGACGCGACGGTTAATCAAGAGACGGTCAAATCGTCTTACAAAGTCCGCCTCGGCGACGAAATCGAAGTCGAATTAGCCGAACTTACGGCGAAAAATTTTGCGCCGGAAGACATTGCGCTCGAAATAATTTACGAAGACGAATTTTTAGCTGTCATCAACAAACCGTCGGGAATGGTCGTGCATCCGGGTGCGGGCATCTCCAACGGAACACTCGCCAACGCCATCGCGCATCACTTTAAATTACAGGCGGGCAATTCCAAATACGAAAACCGCGTCGGCATCGTTCACCGGCTCGACAAAGACACTTCGGGTTTGCTGGTCGTGGCGAAAACCGATGAAATGCACGAAAAATTGAGCGAACAGTTTCGGGAACGCCAAGTATTTAAAAGTTACGTCGCACTCGTTCACGGCGCAATCGAGGCGAACGAAGGAACGATTGACCAGCCGATTGCGCGGGAAAAACACAATCGGACGAAGATGGCGATTCGGTCGCACGGGCGCAACGCTTTGAGTTTGTGGAAGGTTCGCAGAAAATTTGAAAAATTCACACTGCTCAACGTCGAAATCAAAACCGGCAGAACGCACCAGATTCGCGTTCATTTAATGTCAATCAATCATCCGGTGGTCGGCGATGAAACTTACAACGCCGGACGCGATAAAACCGTCAAGGATTTGACCGTGCGGCAGGCGATTGCGGATTTGAACCGATTTTTTCTCCACGCCGAACGCCTGAGTTTCACACATCCGAACACTTCGGAACGGCTGGACTTTTATCAGCCGATGCCGCCGGAATTAACCGATTTACTTGCTGCGATCAAGAATTTGTAATTTATCGCGCACTGATTCATAATGCGTTTGCTTTAGTTTTTCAAATCAAATGCACCACTCTAATCAATGGAAAAAGAAAATCGCGTCGGCGGATTTCATATCTTTCTGCTCTTCAGTTTGCTGCTCGTTTTAGTCTGGTCGGCGATCAAACCGCACGACTATTTCACCTGGTTTTTGGAAGTTTTGCCCGCGCTGCTCGCCGTCGCCATCTTCGCTTTCACCTTCAAAAAATTCCGCTTTACCAATCTCATTTACGCCGTCGTCTGGTTTCACTGCATCGTTCTAATTGTCGGCGGGAAATACACTTACGCGGAAGTTCCTCTATTCGATTATTTTAAGGAAGTTTTCGGTTTGGCGCGGAACAACTACGATAAAGTCGGACATTTTATGCAGGGATTTTCGCCCGCTTCGATTGCGCGGGAAGTATTTATCCGCAAGGAAATCGTCAACGGCAAATGGTGGACGTATTTTATGGCGGTCGCCGTCCCATTGGCGTTTTCGGCGTTTTACGAATTCGTCGAATGGTGGATTTCGCTCGCGTCGGGCAGCGCGGGCGATTCGTTTCTCGGCACACAAGGCTACATTTGGGACACGCAAACCGATATGTTTATGTGTTTTGTCGGTTCGATTCTGTCGCTGTTTTTATTGAGCGGCCGGCAGAACAAGCAGATGAAGAATGTAAATTAAAATGTTCCGGCAAACAGCGTTTGAATTGAGAGATGCCGCGCGTTTTCAACACCGGCATTTTCTTGTATGCTGTTATTTTGTTATCAGAAATTTATATTGTGCATTTTTTTAATTAATAAAACGGAGAATTTATGAGCGAAGAAGTTGTGATGCCGCAGATGGGCGAATCAATTACCGAAGGAACGGTTTCCAAATGGCTGAAAGCCGTCGGCGATAAAGTCGAAAAAGACGAAAATATACTAGAGATTTCGACCGATAAGGTTGACGCGGAAGTGCCGTCGCCGATTGCCGGAATTTTATTGGAAATTCGCGCTCAGGAAGGCGAAACGGTCGAAGTCGGTGTTGCCGTCGGCATCGTCGGCGAAGAAGGCGAACAACCGGCGGGCGGCGGCGGGCAGTCGTCGAACGGCAATCAGTCTGCGCCGCCGAAAGTCGAGGAAATTCAGGCGGTTACCGCCGAACTCGAAGAAACGAAAGCTACGCCGGTTGCCGAACAAATCAAAGCGGTCGAAGATGTCGCTGAAACGTCTGCGCCGTCCGTCAATTCGACCGACGCGGCGAACGCGGAAGAAGTCGTAATGCCGCAGATGGGCGAGTCAATTACCGAGGGAACGGTTTCCAAATGGTTGAAAGCGGTTGGCGATGCGGTTGAAAAAGACGAGCCTTTATTAGAAATCTCGACCGACAAAGTTGATGCGGAAGTGCCGTCGCCGATTGCCGGAACGCTGCTCGAAATTCGCGTCAATGAAGGCGAAACGGTCGAAGTCGGCGCGATTGTCGGTTTGGTCGGCAGTTCGGTCGGCGGTCAGCAGATAGCGAACGGCAGTCAGCATTCGGCGGTCGCGCAAAAACAGGGGGTCGAGCAAACCGCGCAGGCGACGGGCGCGGAGACTGCGCCGCCGGAGACGGCAAAATCAGCCGCTGCCGCCGCCGGAAATGTTCAGGAAACCGAAGGCAGAAGTTACGATTATCAGCGTCCCGACGCGGTTGAAGACGTGCAGAAATCTTCCAACGGGCAAACGGCGACTAGCGGACAAGCGGCGACCAACGGGAAATCGAACGGCGAGATGTCGCTCGAAGATTTGCGGAAAACGAAATCTTCGCCGCTGGTTCGCAACATCGCCAAGGAACATAGTGTTGATATTTCGCGCATCGAAGGTTCGGGAATGAGCGGGCGCGTCACGAAAAAAGATATTCTGAATTTCATCGAATCGGGCGCGGCAATTCGTCCGCAGGATTTGCTGGCGAACGTCGGAACGGCGAAAGCGTTCATCGCGCCGTCCGTCCCGCAGACAACGCCGCAATCTGCGCCGCAAATGCAAACACAAACCGCGCCGAAAACCGCTTTTACTGCACCGCAAGTTGCATCGGCGGTCGGCGACAGAATCGAACCGATGTCGGTGATGCGAAAGAAAATCGCCGAACATATGATTTTCTCTAAACAGACTTCGGCGCACGTCGCCAGCGTTTACGAAATTGATATGACGAACGTAACGAAGTTCCGCAATAAAAACAAAGTGGAGTTTCAGAATCGTTACGGCACGAAGCTGTCATATATGCCGTTTATTTTTCAAGCGGTAACGAACGCCCTGCGAAAGTTCCCGATAGTCAACTCGCAGATTTCGGGCGAGCAGATTATTTACAAAGGCGATGTCAATTTAGGAATAGCGGTCGCGCTCGACTGGGGCTTGATTGTGCCGGTCATCAAACGCGCCGATACGCTTTCCTTGAGTGGTTTAGCTTTGACGGCGAACGACTTAGCCGACCGTGCGCGAACGAAAAAGCTGATGCCGGACGAAGTTTCCGGCGGAACTTTTACGATTACGAATCCGGGCGTTTTCGGGGGACTTTTCGGAACGCCGATCATCAATCAGCCGCAGGTCGCTATTTTATGTGTCGGGACGATTGAAAAACGTCCGAAAGTCATCACCACTGTCGAAGGTGATGATGTGGTTGCGATTCGTTCGATGGCGTATTTCGCTTTGACGTATGACCACCGCGTCGTTGACGGCGCGGATGCCGAAAAATTTCTTTCTTTTATGAAGGAGTATCTCGAAACGACGCAGTTTAATTTTTAAGCAAACGGCTTTTGAATCGAATGCGGACAGTTTTGTAGAAAGACTGTCCGCAAAGAAAACGCTTTGTCGTCCAAAATCATTTACGGCTAACACTTCAAATTTTATTTTTCCTAATTAACCTCAAACATAACGAGCTTTAGCTGAAGCGCAGCGTTGCGAATCTGATCTGCGGCACAATTATTGAGTGTGAAGACTTCTATTGAAAATCTGATTAAAAGTGTGCGATTATTCAACAGTGATGAAAACGTGAGTTTTGCTATCATCATCGAAATCAATTGAGACTGATAGTTAAGACAACTTTTTCGACAACCCCTTCAGTTTGAAAAACGTCAAAAATCAGCGGTATAAATCCAATTTTAATTGCAAGGAGTCAAAAATATATGTTGAAAAAATTACCGGCAATGGTGTTTGCGTTGTTGTTAGGCGCAACCGGCATCTTGGCACAGGATGCTCAAACCCGCAGTTTGACCAGCGGACAAAAATACAAAATTAAAGGCGTAGTGGTTTCTAAGGACGACAACAGTTTCACGGTTCGTGACACGGTCGGCGTGGACACCAACGTCGTGCTGAGTTCCAACACCAGCATCAAAACTAAAGGCGGATTTTTCGGCGGCGGCGACGCGGTGGCGACTAACGGCATCGTGCGCGGTTTGAATTTGGAAGTTGAAGGACGCGGCGACGGTGCGGGTGCTTTGGCGGCAACGAAAGTTCGTTTCGGCAAAGACGATTTCCGCGTCGCACAGTCAATTGACAGCCGCGTATCACCGGCGGAAGAACGCCTAACGCAATCCGAACAAAACGCCCAGCGCGTTTCGGGACAGATTGACGAACTGATGGCTATTTCCAATGCGGCTCGCGGCGGCGCAAAAGCGGCGCAGGATATGGCGGACGCGGCAATCGCGGGCGTTAACGCGACCAACCAGAGAATTTCGTCGCTCGACGATTACGTTGTTCAGTCAACCTCGACGGTGAATTTCAAGGTGAGCAGCGCGGTTTTGTCCGATGAAGCGAAGGCTAATTTGGATCAAGTGGCGCAGACGGCGATGACGATGAAGGGTTACACTATCGAAATCACCGGTTTTGCTTCGTCCGACGGCGATGTCGAGAAAAACAAAACATTGAGCCAACGCCGCGCTCAAGCTGTGATTGACTATTTGGTTGAAACGCACAATGTTCCGCTTCGTCGAATCGGAACGTCCTACGGTTTTGGTGAACTTCAAGCGGTTGCCGATAATACGACTCTTGAAGGACGCAATCAAAATCGCCGCGTCGAAGTAAAATTGCTGGCGAGTCGCGGTATGAACCAGAACGTGGAAGTCAGAAAAGATTCGACTACTGAACCGACCACCAACGACCAGTAATCGTTCTAATTTTTTGCAGAGTTAAAGTAAGAGGGCAAGTTGATGTGAAACAAGTGGTTTTCACATCCTGCCCTCTTTTTCAGATAGTTTTTAATTATCAACAATCTGCGCGGCAGAAACGCGCAGTCATTCCGAGGTGAACCCGTGAAATTAAAATTTGCCGCTTTTATTCTTGCCGCGTGTTGGTGTTTTTCGATTTCCGGCTTCGCGCAAACCGTGCCGCCGACACCGCCGGTGGTTGAAGACGACGGCGAAGTGATTAAAATTGATTCGCGGCTGGTCGTCGTGCCGATTTCGGTAACGGACGCGAGCGGGCAAGCGGTCGGCGGATTAAAAACGGAGGATTTTCGTATTTCCGAGGACGGTAAAACGCAGGAAATCTCGCAGGTTTCCGCCGCCGAAAAAGTTCCGCTCGAAATCATTCTGCTGTTCGATGTTTCGGCAAGCACCGATTCGATGTTCAAATTTGAGCAGGAAACCGCCGCGCAGTTTTTGAAAGACGTGATGCGTCACGACGACCGGGCGACGATTATTACCGTCGGCGCGGAAGAACGCATTATTCAGGCACGCGGTTCAGCCGAAGAAGCGGCAATCGCCGTCAAATCAATCCAGCCGACGAAAGAGCAAACCGCCTTTTACGATGCGGTCAGAATCGCCGCCGATTATCTGCAAAAAAACGCGCCCGTCGGCAGGCGCAAAGTGATCGTCGTCATTTCCGACGGTGAAGATACGAACAGCGACGGCGTTTTGAAAGCGATTTGGAACGCGGAAAGAAAAATCGTTGACGGAACTTTGAGCGGTGAAAAATTGCGCTTCCTGCGCGTTCGGTCGCGTGATGAGGCGAAAGCCAAAGAACAAAACAAAGTTCTTCGCTCGCTGCAAAACGCCGACACGGTTTTTTATGCGATCAATCCGGCGGGTAGTTCCTATCAGCTGAACAAAATGAGTATGTTCGGGCAGTCGAACCTGCAGAAGTTTGCCGACGAAACCGGCGGCACGGCTTTTCTGCCGAAGTTTCAGCCGATTGACACGAAAGACAAAATGCAGAATTCCTCGAACACGCGGCGCAATCAGGAAACTCTGACGCGAATTTTTAAGCAGCTGACTAATGAATTACAAGCGCAGTACCTCGTGCAGTATTATTCGACGGGAAATTTTCCGACGAACCAATATGTCAAACTCAATGTCGGTCTGACGACTCTGCAGAAGTTTCGCCTGCGGGCGCGACAGGGTTATTTTGTGAAAAAGTAGGATTTGAACTCGAAAATGAAAAGCCGCCGGTGAATTTATCGGCGGCTTCTTTGTAAACGAAAGTCAGTTGGAACAAGCAAAGTAACAGCAAGCCGGTGAAACTGTTCACTATCCACCATTAACTATGCACTATCAAACACAATATCTTTCCGTTTGACAGTGAACGATTGACAGTTAATATCAAACAGTTTAGATGTTTGCCGAATGTTCGGAAACGATAATTCACTCGGATTTATTAACCCGAACTAAGGTCAAACGATGTCGAACGGCGTTCAATTTTTCCCCGCAGCAATTTTTCCCAGGATCATTTCGGACGAAGGCGAAGGTTTCGGCGTTGATTTCGGAGTCGGCGAGGGAGCCGCCATCCCGCCCATCATCGGGTAATACTTTTCCGGTGTCGGCGTTGGTGTCGGCTTGTAAACCGCCGTCCCGCCCATCGCCGTTTCCTCGCTTGATTGACTGAACATCGCCGCCAACCCCAAACCGCTGATTAAACTGAACACCAGCGAAGCGAAAGCCGCCGCCTTAACCGACACGCGTCTTTTAATCGCCTGCCAGCCGACCGGACAATCCTGCGTCAAAACCGTTCCGTCCTCGCGCTTGAAAAATCTGACGCACAAACGACCTTCCGCGTTCATAATCAAGTTTTCGGCTTCCGGGCGCGACATTCCCGACAGATTATAGACGTTCAGTTTGCATTCGCCGCAGTATCGCCGGCGTTCCGTGCCGATCATCGCGTCCCAATCCTGCGAACACGGACTGGCGATTTTCAAATTTTCCAATGGATTCGTATATTTCGTGGTCATAGAAAAACTCCGTTCGATTTTAATTCGGCGTGTGCCTTGTCGAAATGAACGGAGCGCGAAAATTTTTCTTGCAGGGATTTTTCGCGTTCTGGAAAATAAATCGGAACTCTTCCAAGCCGTCCGCCCGAATCATCAAACCATCTGCGCGAATCATCAAACCGTTTTCACGGAACGCCAAACCGTTTGCGCGAATAATCCGAAGCGTTGCACGAAGCGTCAAACCGTTTGCACGGATAATCTGCGCCATAGCACGAAGCGTCAAACCGTCCGCACGAATTGCCTGACCGAAATCATCTTTAGATACCCGGCGAATTCCAAAGCCCTCTGACCAATAAACCCAAAATATAAACGCTGACGGCAATCGAACCGACGAGAATTCCGACGAGCAGCAGAATCATCCCGCACACAAAAATATAATCGCCCGTCGTTCCCGCGCCTCTGCCCGTGCCGCGTTCCCGGATCAAATCCATATTCTGCTTGTTCGATTTCCAGAAAAAATCGAACGCATCGCCGACGAACGGAATCGAGCCGACGACGTAATCAAGTCCGATATTAAACGCCATCCTGAGCAGAGTGATTTTCGGCACGCCGTAACGAACGCCCGCGATGAGAATGTAGAAAGACGCAAACGAAGTCAAAGTATCGCCGACGTTCGGAATCAACCCGATCACCGCATCCAGCCCGAATCGCCAGCCGACGACGGGAATTTTCACCCAATCGTCGAGGTATTTCGAGAGACTTTCCAGCCCGTCTTCGATCTCGATTTGCTTGCGCTCTTGCTTCGTCGTTCCAAAGACGCGGCGTTTTTGTATTTCTTCCATAAGTTTACGCCGCAATTTTCAAGCCTTTGCCCTGATTGTGCAAAGCCACTATTTGATTTTTCCGTAAGGCAAACATCGCGTATGTCTGTCCTTCGTCATCGGAAAATTCAATTTCAAAAACATCCGGCGCAAGAATTTCAACGACCGTGCCGACTTCGCCCTCTTTTAAATTACGCTCCGGTAGATCTTCTAACAAAGCCACCGTATCAAGCAGTTCAATTTTATTTTGCATTTTATTTTCCTTCTTTCAAAACATATCAAGTTGTCAATCGCGGAAAGTCTTCCATGTGCAGAACAATCCAACCGCTGCGAACTTTTGCTTCACCAATTTCGGTTATTAAATGAAAGTCAACCGTATAGCGTTGTCCGAACAAATCAAGTTCATCTAATTCTGCTTCAGAGTCATTAATGATTTTAAGCAAAATACCTTGCAGTTCTTCGGCGTTTTCAGCCTTTATTCCAAGCGCGGAAGCAAAGACTCGCGCTTTGTGACGACCTTTCGGGCTTTCAAAGTTTAGCGAATAATCACGCAGTTTCCGCAGATCAACAAAAGCATTTTCCGCATTCGGCAAAATCATTTTATTTTCCTTTGCGACTTTTTAATTTCTCTGGCGGCGACTTTCCTTCGACGATTTTCACCGTCAAAATTACATCGCCGCGCACGAGATTATCTACGACTTTCATATCCGTTTCGTTCACGCGCCCGAAAACCGTGTAGCCGCCGTCGAGATGCGGCTGCGGCGAATGCGCGGCGAACCACTGCGAGCCGCCCGTGTCTTTGCCCGACAACGCCATTCCGACCGCGCCGCGTTCAAACGGCAGCATATTTATTTCACACCGAATAGAATAACCGGGCGAGCCGTTGCCGTCGCCGCGCGGGTCGCCGTCCTGCATCACGAAATTCGGCACGACGCGGTGAATCGCCAAGCCGTTGAAATAATTCTTTTTCGCTAAATTGATAAAATTGTCAACCGTCAAAGGCGCGGCTTCCGGCGCGAATTCAATCGTGAAAACTCCCTTTTCCGTCGTCAGAATCGCCCGCGCCGTTTGGCGCGAAACGGCGCGAACGTAATCGGCGTTCGTATTCAAAACCTGTCCGAGTTTCGTTTTCGTGTTCGGATTATAAACTTTCACCGTGCCGACTTTTTCTTCGGCGTTCGGAAAATCTTTCGCCAGATCGTTTTGCTCTATCAAATCGGCGGCGTGTCGGCGCACGAGATAATCGGGCGCGTCGAGCGCGAGTTTTAATGAAGATGCGGCTTGTATTTTGTCCGTTCTCACGAGCGCGGAAAGAATCGCCAGTTGCGCGTCGTTATAATATCTATCTTTTTCCAACGATTGCGCGAACGCGGTTTTTAATGTTTCGACGTTTTCTTTCGTCGCCGTTTGTTCGCCCAAAAGTTCGGCGGCAGTAGCACTAACAAAAATATCATTGTATTTTAATAAATCGCGCAAAATTTCCGATAAATCGTTCGTCTTGAAGCTGGCAAAAGCTCTTAATCTGTCGGGGATAGCTTTTATGGCGATTTGGTCGGTCGCAAATTCAGATTTTTTGTCTGATTTTACTTGCTCTCGTAAAATGTTAGAGGCTTCGCCGCGCAAAGAATTATTTACGTCCAAATTCGCAAACTCATTAAGTCCTTGTGCTTGTCCGCTGTAAAATTGCCAGCAAGACGGCGTAATCCTCGCGTAATTAACATCGCAAATATATTCCGGCACATCTATTTGCAGAAAATTTGAAGGGGAAATTTTAGCAATGGCGATATGAATTTCGGAAGAATTATAACTGTCTTTAATTCCGAACTTATTCAAAAACTTTAGTGTTTTTTCATCATCCGAATTTGGCAAAACTCTGCCCAAAGTCGAGGCAATTTCGAGTAATTCATTTTTATCAAAAGGCGCAACTGCATAAAATTCCTTTTTATACGCTTTCAGTAAATTTTCGCCGCGTTCAATCAACTTATCGGCGGCGCGTTTGTCCTTCAAACTGCCGAGCGAGCGAATCGCCGAGACGCGGACGCGGGAATCTTCGTCGGTCAAAGCGGCTTCGAGCAGGGAGTCGAACGCTGAAACATCTTCCGCCGCGCCGAGAGCGCGGGCGACGTTGGCGCGAACGATTGCGTCGTCATCGGATAAAAGCATTGCGCGAAATTGTTCGTTCGCATTTTTAGCGCGAAGTCTCGATAAAGTGTTGGCGGCATCGGCGCGAATTCGCGGGTTCAAATAATTTAAGAATTTCGCCGCGACGAAATTGCCGTCTTCGGGTTTGACACGCAAAACGGCGGTTAAACCGAACAAAATTGCGTTCGTATTCGGCTTTGAACGCCGCGAATCTTCGTATTCGAGCGCGTCCAAAATCGCTTCGCCCAACGCTTTTGATTTTTCATCTTGAGAGTTTGCCGCCGCGATTTTGCCTGCCGCTTCGATAGCGCGGGCGCGAAGTTCGCCGTCGTTTTTCGTCTCCGCCAGAATTTTCAGAATCGCGTCCGCGCCCTTGATTGATTCGATTTCGCCGAGCGCGAACGCCGCTATTGTGCGGACTTCACCGGACGAATCTTTTTCCAAAAGCGCAATCAACGATAAAATGGCACGTTCGTCGCCGATGCGTCCGGCGGCGAGCGCGGCGCGGATGCGAAATTTTTCATTCGTGCTTTTCAATAAATCTTCGAGCGTTTTATCAAATCTTCTTTCGTCTTCGGCTTTGACGATAACAACTAAAGTCGCGGTCGGAATTTGCGCGAAAACGGCGAGCGACAAACAGAGAACGGCGAAACAGGCGGTTATAAATTTTTTCATTGTATTATGAATCCAGAGCGCACGAAGATTTTAACGAGTCGGGCGTTGAAAACCAAATCAGTCGGCAATATCAGAATACCGGCGATTTGGTTTATAATTAACCGACATTTCAAAATCATCAACGAAAAATTCAAATGCTGAAAAATTTATTAAAAATCGCGCTTCTTTTATCAATAAGTTTGCCGAACATCGTTTTCGCGCAGACGAAACAGAAAATTTCTCTGCTGTTATTCAACGGCAAAGTTTTCACGGTGGACGCGCAATTTTCCATTACCGAAGCGGTCGCGGTTGACGGCGAACGAATCGTCGCGGTCGGGACGACGAAAGACTTGCAGTCGAAATATCAGGCGGCGCAAGAGATTGATTTAAAAGGCAAGCTCGTTACGCCCGGATTTAATGACGCGCACGTTCATTTTTTGCGCGGCGCGTTGTCGCTTTTGACGGTGAATTTGCTCGACGCGAAGACGATTGACGAAGCGAAACAGCGTGTTGCGGCGAAAGCCAAAGAAACCAAAGCGGGCGAATGGATTATCGGGCGCGGCTGGGA
Source organism: Pyrinomonadaceae bacterium (assembly GCA_043772175.1). Classification (GTDB taxonomy): domain Bacteria; phylum Acidobacteriota; class Blastocatellia; order Pyrinomonadales; family Pyrinomonadaceae. Next base: position 28,932 of record JAYVGL010000167.1, read on the forward strand.
TCATACGCTTTGGGGCGGAAAGTTTCCAAACAAAGCTGATTTGGATGTGGTTGCGCCGAATAATCCGGTTTATCTGATGCGCGTGGACGGGCATATCGGTTGGGTCAATTCCGCCGCGCTCAAACTGGCGAAGATTGATAAAGCGACGGCGAACACCGAAGGCGGCGAAATCGAGCGCGATGCAAGCGGCGATGCGACGGGAATTTTGAAGGAAACGGCGCAGAGTTTGATCGGCGACTTGATTCCGCAACCGACGAAGGAACAGCAGATTAAAGGTTTGGAACTCGCGCTGAAAATGGCGCGTGAATACGGCATCACGTCGGTTCAGGATAATTCCGGTTACGAGACGACGAAACTTTACCGTGACTTCTTAAATCAAAATAAATTAACCGTCCGCGTCGCCGAATGGCAGGATTTTGAAGATTCGATTGTCGAATTAAAACGCCAGCGCGAAGAATTCGCCCAGTTCAAAGACGACGCGAATCGTTTGAAATTAACCGCGCTGAAAGGTTACGTTGACGGCACGCTCGGTTCAAAAACCGCTTCGATGCTCGCGCCGTTCGCCGACGACGATAAAAACGTCGGCATTATGCGCCATCCGCCGGAAGAATTGACCAGAATGATCGTCGAACGCGACGCGGCGGGATTTCAGATTGCGCTTCACGCGATTGGCGACAAGGCGAATCGGATGGCTTTGGATGGATTTGAGGCAGCTAAAAAACCAATTAGAGTTGAAGGAAATCAGCAAAACTCACCAACTGCGCCAAAAGGTATCTTTACTGTTTATGACGGACAGCCGTTGAAAGCAGGAGAATTCACCTTTGGCGGAAAATCAGGATACGGACGTTCTTTAGAAAGTTATATAAATCCTAATCGCCATCGCATCGAACACGCCCAAGTCGTCAATCCGTCAGATTTCAAACGCTTCTCGGAACTCGGCATTATCGCTTCGATGCAGCCGACGCACGCGGTTTCGGATAAGCGTTGGGCGGAATCGCGGCTTGGCGAATATCGCGTTCTCGGTGCTTATGCGTGGCATTTGATGAAATCTTATAATGTTCACATTCCGTTCGGCACGGATTTTCCCGTCGAGGCGATTAACCCTTACGCGACGCTTTACGCCGCCGTTTCGCGCCAAGATGCGGAAGGGATGCCGGAAGGCGGATGGCAGCCACAGGAACGCCTTTCGATTCAGGACGCGCTGCGCTGTCATACTTACGAATCGGCTTACGTGGAATTTGCGGAAAATACCAAGGGCGAAATAAAAGCGGGAATGCTCGCCGATTTAGTCGTGCATTCCAAAGATTTGACGACGATTGCACACAAAGAAATACTAACGACCGCGCCGGTTTATACGATTTTTAACGGGCAGATTATTTACGAGAAAAAGTAATGTTAGACCGGATTAGTTTTAGCTCCGTCAGGAGCGAAATGTTTGTAGAATTGGGTTTTGCAGAAAATTAAAGTTCCGCAGGAACGGCACAGATTTATGCCGTTCCTGCGGAACTCTTTCGGTTTCTCTATTCTGAATCTACAAGTATTTCGCTCCTGACGGAGCTAATTTAACTTTCAAGTTTCCAGATTTAATTTGAAGAATTAACGCTCACGCCGCCGTTCGTCGTGACGATGCGGACGGTCGCGCCGCCGCCGTTGATGTCGCGGCTCAGATTAACGCCGCGCTGCCAGTCTTTTTCATCGCGTTCGACTTTCAGCGCGGCGAAGTCGGTTCGATAGCCGCCGTTGACGGTTTTGGTTTCAAATCGCGCCGCGTAATTCTCCGGCATTTCAACCTTCACGCCGCCGTTCGTCGTTTCGACATCAAGCCCCGCACCTTTCCAGTTTGTGCCGTTTAATTCGACGTGCAAACCGCCGTTCGAGGTTCTGCCTTTGACATCGCCCGCCAGATCGCTCAGATTTACGCCGCCGTTTTTCGCTGTAAAGTTGATCGCGCCTTCGACGTTCGAGATCGAAATGCCGCCGTTGAGCGTCGTCAGATTCAAATTAGTATTGCGCGGCACGAGAATCTCGTAAGAAACCGAATAATTTTTCTCGTCATTTGCGCCCGTCGCCTGAATCGTGCCGCCGGTTTCGATGCGAACGCTTTTCGCTATCGAATTCGCTTCGGCTTCCGAGTTCGCCCACGCCTGAACGCAGGCGCGAACCAGCACGTCCGAACGATTTTCGCCCTTGATCGAAATGCCGCCGTTGCGCTTGCCGTCAACATTCACGTCGCCCGCCGCCACGGTCGTCTCACGCAGATTACTCGTCGAAACGCGGTCGCCGCTCAACCAATTGTTGGAACAAAAGGCGCGGTCGTATTTTTTATCTTTATCTTTTTCCTGCGCCGTCGCGCACGAAACCGTCACCAAAAGGAATGCCGAAACCAAAACGCCGAAACGTATTACATTTGTATTTATCATCGCTTGAAACTCTCCCGAATTGTTTTTATTAAGTTGTCGCGTATTGCGCTTTCAAAGGTAAAACACCGCGAGTTTTCGTTTTGTGACAAAAAATTTTAATTGATGAAATCGGGCTTAATAATTTTAAATGAATTGCCATTAGCTTTAACTAGCGGCAATTTATCAGGAATAAAGATTCATCGGGCGCGTCAATAATGCAATCGGGTCTTCGACGTTCAGAGCCTCGCGCACGAAAAACGGTTCGCCCGCCGCGACTCCGATTAAACTGCCGAAATAGCGCGAACGATTTTCGAGTTCGTCAATAAATCCTTCGCTCGTCAGCCGCGTTTCCAATTCGTCCGCGCTCGCGTTCGGATTGTAAAACTGCGATTTATGAGCGCGAATCGCTTCGGTTTTCGCCGCGATAAATTCGGAGATATCTACGATAAACGACGGCGTAACGCGCTGTGAAAAAATGTTGTGCGCGACAATCGGCGCGGTAATTCGTGCCTGCCCGAAATCGCCGTCATATTTTTGCATCGAACACAAACGCGCCGCTTCCCGAACCAACTGCACGATATGATTATGGTCGGGATGCGGATCGTCGGCTTGATGCGTCAAAAGGATTTTCGGCTTCAAACGACGCAAAACTCTGACTAATTCCGTGCGCGTTTCCTCGTTCACCCAAACGTGACCGTCGGGCAATTCGAGATTTTCGCGCACGTCGAGCTTCATAATCTGCGCGGCTTCGGCGGCTTCGGCGGCGCGACCTTCGACCGTGCCGCGTGTTCCCATTTCGCCCTTTGTTATGTCCAACGCGCCGGTTTTATAACCCAAAGACTTCATCTTTAAAAGCGTGCCGCCGACGGTTAATTCAACATCGTCGGGATGTGCAAAAATCGCTAAAACGTCTATTTCATTCATAGAAATTAATTTATCACAAAAATTTTAACAGGATGGACAGGATAGGCAGGATTTTTTGAGCAGGAATTTCATCCTGTCCATCCTGTTAAAATAATTCTTTGCTATTATTGGCTTATGAAATTTATCGTGCTTGGTTCGGGAACTTCCGTTCCGCATTCGCAAAGAAGTTCATCCGGTTTTTGGCTGGAAACTGAAAGCGGTTCGATTCTGCTCGACTGTTCGGCTTCGGCGGTGCATCGGATGGCGCAGGAAAATCTCGATTGGGCGAACCTCGACGCGATTTGGATTTCGCACTTTCACCTCGATCACGTCGGCGGACTATTGCCGTTTTTGTTCGGCACGAAATACGCGCCCGAAACGCAAAGTCGAACGAAATCGCTGAAGATTTTCGGCGCGAAAGGTCTGCAAAGTTTGATTGAGAAATTCGACGCGGCAAACGACTATAATTTATTGCGGCAGCCGTTCCCGCTGGAAATCGTCGAAGTCGAACCGCTCGAAAAGTTCCAGATTCTAGAAAACGTCGAAGCCGTCGCAATGGACACGCCGCACACGCCGGAAAGTCTGGCGATTCATATCGCAAGCGGCGATAAAAAATTGGTTTATTCGGCGGACACGGGCTATACGAAAACGCTCGCGGCATTCTCGAAAAACGTGGATTTGCTCGTTTTGGAATGTTCTTTCTACGAAAATAAGCCGGTCGAGACGCATCTCGATTTAAGTGAAGCGATGCGAATCGTGCGTTACGCCCAGCCGAAAAAAGCGATTTTTACGCATTTTTATCCCGAATGGGACGCGATTGATTTGGCATCGGAAGTCAACAAATTTTCGCCGCCCGGCGAAGTTTTTGAAGCGCGGGACGGCGAAAGATTTGAAATATAAACGACTTTTTTACTGAATTGAAATCGTCATCGTGAAAGTCGTGGCGCGGCTGCCGTGATTATCAACGCTGATGTAAACGTCGCCGTCCGCTTCGACCTCCTGTGAATACTGCGTGTCGTGCAGTGCGCCCTGCGTAAAATCGACTTTGCCGTTCGTCGAACTGAGCGTTCCCGACAATTTTTGCCCCTGCGAGGCGCGAAGCATATAACCTCTCGTTGCGCCCGCCGCCAAGGTTCCTTTGATCGTCGCCGAATTGCGCCCGCGAGCAAAACGAATCCGCGTCTGCGCCAGCGAATCCGAAGCCGCCATCGTCAAAATCATCGCCAAGATCGTAATTTTTAATCCAATTTTCTTCAGCATAAACTTCTCCTCTAAAATGTATCGTTACTTAAAACTCGATTTTCCTCTCAAAAATTTCTATCAACCCGGTTCGATTGAAGAACCGAATTAAACGTCTTTACCGTTCCGATTCGATGCTGCTATCTGTCATCTGTTCGATTGCCGCACAGCGTCGGCGTTATTCGGGCATCAGACAAAAGACGGCTTGATCATTCGACTTTTGCGATCTGCGCCGCCTTCGGACGATTGCCTGGAACGAGGCGGCGACATTATTGCGATCTCCGACAAACGATTTGACCTTTGTGGAAGTTACGCAGTTGAAAAAAGCGGCAAGCGTCAAACAGGCGTTGAGCTTTTTCGATTGTTTGACCGCCGCGCTTATGGAAGTCGAGAAAACCGACTGACCGCCTGTTTGACGTTCAACTGCGTAACTCCTATGTTGCTTTTATGCCCCGCAGACTATAAATTAATAAACAAATAATAAGGGGGAAAGTTTATGTCAAAAGATACGATCAATGTCGGCGGCGAAGATAGAGTAGTCAGAGAAGATACGGCGAAAGCGTATCGCGGAACAATGTGGATTCTGGGAGTCGTCGGGATGGTTTTGGTAACGGCGTTAATTCTATTTTTCGTGTTTCTCGGGACTTCGATGTTCAGCACCGATTTGCAGAGTCCGAAGGCAATCGAAGAAAAAAGACAGCCGGGACAGTGAGTAACGGAAAATGGAAAGTGGAAAAAGTGAAGGCAGATTCTTCACTTTTCACTTTCCATTTTCTATTTTCCACTAGAAGTTTATGTTGGTTTTAGGAATTGAAAGTTCGTGCGATGAGACGGCGGCGGCGATTATTAAAGACGGCAGCGTGATTTTGTCGTCGGTGATCTCCTCGCAAATCGAACTGCATAAACCGTTCGGCGGCGTTGTGCCGGAACTGGCGGCGCGGGAACATCTGGAAAAAATCGATCCGATTGTGGACGAAGCGTTGGAGAAAGCCGGTGTCGGGTTAAAAGACATTGACGCGATTGCCGTCACCAGAGGTCCGGGCTTGATCGGCTCTTTGTTGGTCGGCGTGTGTTACGCCAAAGCCTTAGCGTTCGGGTTGGAAATTCCCTGCATCGGTGTCAATCACATCGAAGGACATATTTTTTCGGTCGCTTTTGAAAATCCGCCGATTCGTTTCCCGGCGTTCGCGCTGATCGTGTCCGGCGGACACACCAATCTTTTCTTCGTTCCCGAAGCCGGACAATACAAAGTTATTGCGCGAACCCGCGACGACGCGGCGGGCGAAGCGTTCGATAAAGTGGCGAAAATGCTCGGACTCGAATATCCGGGCGGACCGATTATCGAAAAGATCGCGCTGGAAGGCGACGCGGAACGAATAAAATTTCCGATTGCGAAAATTTCCGACGGCAGACCGGATTTCAGTTTCAGCGGTTTGAAAACGGCGGTTTCGCGTTATGTCAGGGAAAATGAAATTGAAAAGGTCGGCGCAGACAAAATAGTTTCGCAGGAAATCAAAGACATCGCGGCGAGTTTTCAGGCGACGGTCATTAAATCCCTGATGAAAAACGTCGGCAAACTCGCCGCCGAATATCATCCGAAAACCTTCATCGTCGCCGGCGGCGTAGCTTGCAATAACGCTCTGCGCGAAGCGGCAAAGACGGTCGGCGAGCGATTGACAATTCCAGTCTATTTTCCGTCGAAACATCTCTCGACCGACAACGCGGCGATGATCGCCGCCGCCGGATACTTTCATCTTCAGCGCGGCGAAAAATCCGACTTGCGAATGACGGCGGACGTTTCGATGCGTTTGCAAAACCTCGAAAACGAAGACGCGGAATTGAAGCGGAAAAAAGTTCGCTACCGTTTGTGAGAACAATTCAAGATTCAGAATTCAGAATTCAGGATTCAGGATTCTAAACTAGCCGTCGTCAATCCTGAATCCTGAATCTTGAACTTAACCCGTCTCCGTATATTCGCCGCTCGGTTCATTCTCAAAGCTGCCGATTTGCTGCAACATTTTGCCGATCAAACCCGTCCAGCCGGTTTGATGGCTCGCGCCCAAACCGCCGCCGCGGTCGCCGTGAAAATACTCGAAAAACAAAATGTAATCGCGCCAGTGCGGGTCGGTTTGAAACTTTTCCGTCGTGCCGAAAACGGCGCGTCTGCCTTCCGCGTCCTTCAGGAAAATGTTCGACAAACGCCCGGATAATTCCTGCGACACTTCCCACAAAGTCAGCATTTTTTCCGAGCCGGTCGGAAACTCGATTTTGAAACTGTCGCCATAGTAAAAATCGAACTTCTGTAAAGATTCGATAATCAGAAAATTCATCGGAAACCAGATCGGACCGCGCCAATTCGAGTTGCCGCCGAACATTCCCGTGTGCGATTCCGCCGGTTCATAACCGACTTCAAATTTATGTTCGCCGATTTGAAATTGATACGGATTCGTTTTGTAATGGCGCGAAAGGGCGCGAATGCCGTAATCGGACAGAAATTCGGCTTCCGACAGCATCGTTCGCAGAATTCGCCGCAACCGGTCTTTGTTGACAATCGCCAGAATGTGTCGGTTTTCCCGTCCCGATTCGTCCATTCGCGCGATGTCTTCGGTTAAATCCGGGCGATTTTGAAAAAACCATTCGGTGCGTTTTTTGAACGCCGGCAACTCGTCGAGCCAATCTTTTTCCAGAGTTTCGACGGCGAACAAAGGAATCAAACCGACCATCGAACGCAGTCGAATCGGGATGTTGCGCTCGTTCGGCAGATGCAGAACGTCGTAATAAAAGCCGTCGCGTTCGTTCCAGAGTTCGGTGTTTTCGTTGCCGAGGTTGTTCATCGCGTCGGCGATATAGACGAAATGCTCGAAAAATTTGCTCGCCACGTCTTCGTAAACTTTATCTTCTTTGGCTAATTCGAGTGCGATTGCCAGCATATTCAAGCAATACATCGCCATCCAGCTCGTGCCGTCCGACTGTTCGAGAAAGCCGCCGTCGGGCAGTTCCGTGTTGCGGTCGAAAACGCCGATGTTGTCCAAACCCAAAAATCCGCCTTCAAAGACGTTGTTGCCTTCTGCGTCCTTGCGATTGATCCACCAGGTGAAATTGAGCAGTAACTTGTGAAAGATTTTTTCGAGAAAAACCCGGTCGGGCGTGCCGCACCGTTTGGCTTCGATTTGATAGACGCGCAGTGCCGCCCAAGCGTGAACCGGCGGATTGACATCGCCGAACGCCCATTCGTAAGCCGGAATCTGTCCGTTCGGGTGCATATACCATTCGCGCAAAAAAAGCAGCAGTTGGCTTTTGGCAAACTCCGAATCAATAATCGCCAAAGAAACGCAGTGAAAAGCCAAATCCCACGCCGCATACCACGGATATTCCCATTTGTCCGGCATCGAAATCACGTCGTCGTTGTAGAGATGTTTCCATTCTTTGTTCCTACCGCTTTTGCGCGGCGCGGGCGGCGGCGAAAATTTGCCGTCGCCGTCGAGCCACGATTTGACGACGTAATGATAAAACTGTTTTGACCAGAGCATTCCCGCTAAACCCTGCCGCATCACATTTTTCGCGTCGTCGCTTAGATTATTCGGAATGATTTCCGCGTAAAACTCATCGGCTTCTCTGATGCGTTCGACGAAGATGTTTTCGCAGCTTCGGATAAATTCGTCGTGATGCTCGAACGGCTGACCGCTGTCCGCTGACTGCCGACGGCTAAGGCGCAAATAAATCGTTTCCGACGACTGCGCCGCGATGTTGAAAACGTGATGCGCGGCGGCTTTCGTTCCGGTCTGCTGCGAATTGACGGCTTTTTCACTGCCGTTGATGATGTAATCGCCGATGCCGTCTTTGGCGTATGGCGAATCGTTTGCGCCGCCGAAAATCTTTTGATAATTCGTTTCGTTCTCGGTGAATAAAAGGTTGGACGAACCTTCGCAAGTTAAAAAATAGTCGCCTAATTTTTCTTCCGTCAGATGAATCGTCGCTAAGTTTTCCGCCGCGTTTTTCACTTCGCGCATCACGGGTTTTTGCGCTTTTTCATACCACGACCAGCGGTTGCGAAACCAGACCGTCGGCAGAATATGAAGCGGCGCGGCTTCACTCCCGCGATTGTGCGCCGTGATTTTGATGCAGATGTCTTCGGTGTCGGCTTTGGCGTATTCGATGAAAACGTCGAAGTATCGGTCGTCGTCGAAAACGCCCGTGTCCATCAATTCGTATTCGGGTTGTGATTTGTCGCGCCTGGCGTTTTCTTCGTAGATTTTCTGATAAGGAAACGGGCTTTGCGGATATTTGTAAAGGTATTTTTGGTAAGAATGCGTCGGCGTGTTGTCGAGATAAAAATAGTATTCTTTGACATCTTCGCCGTGACTGCCCGTGTCGCCGCCGAGTCCGAACAGGCGTTCTTTCAAAATCGCGTCCTGCCCGTTCCACAGCGCGACGGCGAAACAGATGCGCTGCCGCCGGTCGCAGATTCCGGCGATGCCGTCTTCGTTCCAGCGATACGCCTTCAAATGCGATTGCTCAAACGGAAAATAATTCCACGCCGCGCCGTCCGCCGAATAATCTTCGCGCACCGTTCCCCAGGCGCGTTCGGAGATGTAGCAGCCCCATTTTTTCCAGTCTTTTTCCTGCCGCCGCGTCTCTTCGAGTCGTTGTTCTTCTGTTTTCATTATTGGCTTTACGCTCGAATAAGCGAAAGAATTCCCCTTCAAGTTCGCATTCTGAATGTTCGTTGATTTTTATTTGTTGACCGCTGAAACCACACTGACAAATCCCTTTTCAAAAATCAAACGCATCACCCAGGGTTTCGACGAATCCTGATTATATTCGATTCGTTTCAGCGTTCCGCCCAAAAATAATTCGCTTTCGGGCAGACTGTTCAGCGGCTTCAGATCGTCGAAAACGACGTAATCGAACGAATGAATCGCCGTCCCTGCTTTGTTCGTCGCCGTCACCCGCAAAGCGCGTTCGTCGCCCGCGACGCGGCAGATATAATTAACGCGCTTTTGGCATTCGTTTAAAAAACGATGCGGCGGCAGAACGAATTCCGCCCCGTTAAATTCGCTCGCCGCATCGTCCAATTCCTTCCAAAGCGCGTTAACATTCGCCGGAACATTCGCGCCCGAAACCGCCAGAATTGTTCCCGCCAGCGCGTAAAGCCGCAGGTGACGCAGTTGGGCAAGCTGTTTTTTATCGTTGTCGGTTTTTAATTTTCGTAGATACTGCGCGGCGACTGCCGCCGCTTTCGTCCAGTCTTCCGCTTCCAATGCGCCGGTCAAAACCTTCCATTCGGCATCGGAAAGTTCCGTTACCGTCGAATTTTGCACCGGCTTTGCGCCGCCGATCTTTACAGTCTGAGTTTTTTGGGCGAAACAAACTGCCGCCGAAGTCAAAATTACCAATAAAATAGCTTTCTTCATAAATTACATCGTGTGTCTCGCCGATGTTTCTGCTGTCAAATCTCGCCTTTCGCTAAATTTATACGGTGTAATGTTCATCTTGCACGGCTAAATAAGTCATTCGTCGTGTGCGATGAGCAACTCACACGAACTAATTGACAATTTGATCGTGCGTAACGGTTAATTTGCACGGCTTGATATGCGGTTCATCGGGCGTAATGTGCAACTTGTCGTGTGCAATATGTAATTTATCGTGTGCAAAGTGCAATCTGCACGACCGAATGTAAAACTGCTCGCTGCTGTTTACGCATTTTATCGAACGCTGACGGAAACGTCTTTTCTGCCGCACGGCATCTCAAACGTAACCGTGAAAATTCCTTTCTTTTGGCTGACCGATTTGACGACGAACAAGGCGCGTTTCGTCTGCCCGCCGATTGGCGAATCGAAAACGGCTTCGACATCGGCGGGACTGCTCGAAGTCGCTTTGATTTCTTCGACCGCGCCGTCGCCGACTAATTCGGCGATCAACGCCAGACTGCCGCCGTCAACGACAACCGAAGCGGATTCCTGATTAAGAAGAATTTTACACGGCGGAATCGGCGCGGCTTCCGGTTCGACGACCACTCGCGGACGGCTTTCGCCGGTTTCTCCCAAAGATTTTTTCGGCGTACGGGTTTCGGTTTTCGGGACGGTAATGATAATCGGCTCAAACAGCGACTTTTGCGCCGGTTCGACGGGCGGCGTTTTCACCGTTTCTTCAACTTCGACTTTTTCGGGCGTGATTTTAACGGCGGTCGGTGCGCTTTCCGCTGTTTCCGGCGGGCTTTTTATTTCGGCGGGCGCGACGATTTCGACGACCTTCGTTTCCGGTGTCGCGGCGGTGTCTTCCTTTTTAATTTCGGGCGATTCTTCTTTCTTAATCTCCGATGGCGGCGTAATTTCGGCGACTTTCATCTCTTCGATTTTCGGTTCTACAACTCTGGTTTCCGATGGCGGCGCAGGTTCGGTTTTGACCGTCGTCAGTTCGGTCGGCGCACTTTTCGTCGCCGGTTTCGTGATGACCGTCGGCGACGGCGGAAGTGCTTTCGTCTGCGTGTTCGCCGCGTCCGGTGTCGGTTCGGCGTTCGGTATCGGTTCGATCTGAGCCGTTTCCGCCGCTGTCGTCTGCGTCGTCGTCGGCACATTTTGAACGGCAGGTTCGCCGATCAACGAAGCGGGTTTTTCGCCGATTTTCGCTTCCAAACCGTCGGTGCTGCCATTGACTCTCTGATAAACCGCCGCGACGACGGCGTATTTCGCCGAATCGGATTTGCCGCTCAGATAGCTTTTGACGTAGGCATCAAGCGCGTCCTTTAACTTTTCGTTCGCTTCCAGAGCCGTCCCGTATCGCCACTGTGAATCGCGCCACCACGAACTTCCCGGCGGCAGAATACTGACGGCGCGTTTCAGGCGCACGACCGCTTCGGCGGATTTGCCGTCCTGAAATAACGCCCAGCCCGCCAAATCTTCGATTCTGCCGCGCAGGATGTTGGAAAGCGTCAGCCGTGAAACTTCCGGGACGACGATGATTTCGCCGCGTGTCAACGCCAGTTTTCGATTGTCGTAAAGCTCGTCCGCCAGCACTGCCGCCGCCGGATTTGCGACGGTCAGCCCCGCGTCCACGCCGCCGCCGCCCGCCGCCGCTTTGGTTAGTTCCAGAACCTTCGGCAGATTCGATTTTTTATTTAATAAACGGCTGGCGACGAATAATTGGCGGTGCAGCTTCATTTTATCTTCGCCTTTGATAAATTCGTCGGCTTTGGCGATGATCGTTTCGTCGTTCGGCGCGGCTTCGAGTGTTTGGTAGAAATCGAGCAGCGACTTTAACCTGTCGGCATCTTCGGCGGTGTCCGCCGCGAGCGGTTGAAAAATACCGGCGCGGCGTTCGAGAGCCAGCAGTTCGATAAAATTTTTCGCTTCCTTCGAGACGCGCCCGCCAAGTTTGGTTTCGATCACGCCGTCCTTAATCGTAAAATTTCTCGCTAAACCTTCGGCGGCTTCGCGGTAAAATCCCGTCTGAAAACGGGCGGCGGCGAGTTCGTATTCGAGCGTCGGGAAATTACCGTATCGTTGGGCAGACAGCAACGCTTTCTCCGCCTCAAGCGGGCGTTTCTGCATTATCAATCCACGCGCCAGAGCGATGTGCGCCCAGGTGTAGCGCGGCTCGACGCTAACGGCTTTTTCCGCCAACCCAATCGCTTTTGCGCCGTTGTTGTGCGCCGCATACCAATAAGCCGCGCCGACCAGAAGCGACAGATTATTCGGATTCGCGGCGAGAGATTTCGCCATTTCGCTCTCGGCTTCGGTTTTGTTTTCCGCGTCAAAAAGGGCGAGCGTCAAACCGGTTTGCGCCGCCGCGTCGTTCGCGTCTTTTTCCAGAATTTCGCGGTAGAGCGCGACCGCTTCGGACGGTTTGCCAACGGCGCGTTTCATCTCCGCCAGATTGCGTTTCGAGACGACGAAATTTGCGTCCAGTTCCAAAGCCTTTTGATAAGCGGCGACCGATTCTTCCAGTTTGAAATCGAGGCGTTCGGCGAGTCCGAGCATCTGGTAAGCGGCGGGCGTGTCGGGCGCGAGGGCGAGGGATTTTTCCGCCAGCCGTTTAACTTCTGCCGCGTTTTCCAAACCGAGATAAAATCCGGCGAGGGCGAGCGTCTGTTTGGCGTTGCCGCCGGCTTTTTCTTCGACCGTCCGCGCCGCCTCAATCGCCGCCGCTGTCTGTCCGCGCAGAAAAAGGCTGTTCGGAATCTGGATTAAAACTTCGGTGAAAAGTTTGTTGGAAACCGGCGGCGGCGCGTCAACGACGGCGCGTTTGAACAGTTCGATACCGCTTTCGGTTTCGCCCGCCTGCATTTTTTCATCGGCGAGCGCGGCGAGTGTGCTGACGAGCAGTTCGGAGACGCGAGTTTTTTCCGCCGATTTCGGAAAGTCCGCGAGAAATATCCGCAGGGAATTGATGCGCTCCGCTTTGTCGGTTTGCGCGGCGGCATTCTCTAATTCTCCTTTTTCATTAACGGCGTTTTTCGCCGCCGCACTATTTCTCCTCGGCACACGCGGGCGCGATTTCTGAGCGAACGTCGTCTGCGATAATAAAATCAACAAAAATAAAAGCGCGAATTTTCTCATATAAATACTGTGAAACCGTTTTGATACGTTTGATAATCTGAAAATAATATCACGAAATTGCAATTCTCACGCGCCGGTTTTATGCTCGAAGCTATGAACGAACTCGACGAAGTTTGGTCGCAAAAATTAAATGCCGCGCTCGCCAAAGCCCAAACCGCCGGACAGGGCGATGTCGCCGATTACCTCACGCTCCGCGCCACAAACGACGCTTTGCGCCAGACGAGTTTGAAATGGCTGTTCGGTTCTTTAATAGAAATCGCGGCGTTTGCCAACCGCAAAGGCAGCGCGATTGCGGTTGAAACCGAAAATCAGCATTGTTTCAGCTTCGGAAATTCCACGCTGCAAGGCGGACAAATTCGCTTGTCGCAGGGAGTTCGATGTCTGACGGTTGAAGCGGGTTGGACGCGCACGCCCGCCGACGGTTTTATGCGCGGCGGCGCACTGGCAATCGGTCGCGTCTCGCATTTCGGCATCTCCAAACACAACGTCGAACTTTTTTTAGTTTTGGAAGCAGATTCGCCGCGCTGGTTCGCCGCCGACAAAGACGGCAGACGCACGGTTTTCGATTCGAGACATTTGAACGAACATTTTGAGGTGTTTTTGGGCTAGAGCGCGATTGAAAATCAAAATCAGCGAACAGTTTCAAATTTTACATTCGGCATTTTTCATTTTGCTTTGGAAACTTTTTGCCGAGTGAAAGTTTAGAATGAAGAACGCAAAATTCAGAATTGTTTAGGTTTCTCGAATTTCCAAATAATCTGGGAGAAAATTTTGTCGGAAAAAATCTACCGCGACTCGGTTCACAACATTATTCGGCTGAAAACCGACACGCCCGAAGGCAGACTGCTCGCCCGCCTCGTGGACACGGCGGAATTCCAGCGTCTGCGTCGCATCAAACAACTCGGACTCGCGCTGTTTGCGTATCAGGCGGCGGAACATTCGCGCTTTACGCACAGCTTGGGCGCGCTGCACTTGGCGACGCGAACGCTCGACAAACTCCAGTCGAAATATAAAATTTCCATTGAAATAAACACCGCCGTCCGCTGTGCCGCGCTGCTGCACGACATCGGACACGGCGCGTTCTCGCACGTCATCGAGCCGATTCTCGATTTTCACCACGAACAATTCACCATCGAAGCCGTGTTAAGCGACGAGACGGAGGTCGGACAAGTTTTGCGCGAATTCTCGGACGAGTTGCCGGAAAACGTCGCGGCAATCGTGCGCGGCGATTTTCGACCGATGGCTTTGGCGCAATTGGTTTCGTCGCAGTTAGACGTTGACCGGATGGATTATCTGTTGCGCGATTCACTGATGACCGGCGCAAAATACGGCATTTACGATCTCGAATGGATTATCAAATCGCTGGAAATTGACGAAGAAAACGACCGTCTGTATGTGGCGGCGCGGGGCATTTACGCCGTCGAAGATTACTTGCAGGCGCGTTATTATATGTTCCGCCAAGTTTATTTTCACCGCACACTGCGGGCGGCAGAGGCGATTTTGAAATCGCTTCTGCGCCGCGCTTTGCGGCTTTTTGCCGACGGCAAATTTGTCTGGTTCGCTCGAAACACGCCGTTTGAGAAGATTTTAAAAGGCGAAAAATTATCGCTCAAAGAACATCTCGCACTTGATGATTCGGACGTGATGTTTCACATCAAACAGTGGCAAACGTCGGACGATTCGATTCTTTCGGATTTGGCGAAACGATTTTTGAATCGCCGATTATTTAAGGTTTTCGATCTTGATATGCCCGAAGCGGAACGACAGGAATTCCTTGAAAAATCGAGAAAGCTGGTGAAAGATTCGGGCTTTGACACGGATTATTATTTTATCGAAGACTTCGCGGGCGACGTGCCGTATTATTTCTACACGAAAGAGCGAACCGACGCGAAAAATATGATCTACGTCGAGGAAGGTTTTTCGCGTCCCGTGATCCGCGAAATCTCCGAAGTCAGCGCGGCGGTGCGCGGCTTGCAAAAAGGCTTTCAAATCCACCGCGTCTGCTTTCCGCCGGAATTAAAATCGGAAATGGCGAAACTTTACCGTCGTAAATAAAACGAAAATCGAACAGGATGAACAGGATTGACAGGATGTTTCTTTGCTGAAAAATATCCTGTCAATCCTGCCCATCCTGTTCGATTTTTTCTTTCGCGCAAATTACTCTAAAATTAAAAGTAATTTGGAATTTGAAATCTGGAATCTGGAATCCGAAAATGCACATCACAAAAATCGAACTCGAAGACATTAAATCTCATCAGGCGGCGACTTTTGATTTTCAGCGCGGGACAACGGCGATCACCGGCGCGAACGGCGCGGGGAAAACGACGATTATCGAAGCGGTCGCGTGGACTTTATTCGATTTGCTCGATTACAAAAAAGACGATTTCGTGCGGCGCGGCGCAAAGAAAGGCGTGGTCAACGTAACTTTTGAAAGCGGTTTGGACGAGCGCGAGTATCGCGTTTACCGCGACACGGGAACCGGTTATTACGTTTACGACATCGCGCTCAAAAATCGCATCGCCGATAAAAAAGAAGAAGTTACGCGCTTTTTGTGGCAGCATCTCGGAGTTGAAGCGGGAACTGATTTAGAGTCCTTGTTTCGCCGCGCCATCGGCGTTCCGCAGGGAACTTTTACGGCGATCTTCTTAGAAACCGCCGCCGAACGGAAAAAGGCTTTCGATAAACTTTTGAAGGTCGAAGAATATCGGGAAGGCGCGGATAAATTACTGACAACTTCGCGTTATATCGAGATGCAGATTGGTGCAGCGAGGGAGAAAATCGCCCGCGCCGAAGGCGAATTGGCGCGATTTGAAACGGTCGAAGCCGAACATAAAATCTACGCAGCGCAAACTGCCGAACTAGCGTTGAAACTCGAAACACTCGAAAAAGAAATCGTCGAAAAAGGCGCGTCGGTCAAAGATTACGACGAAATCGAAAAACAGGTTAACGAATTAAAAGCGACTTTCGATCAATTAAACACGGAAAAAATCCGCGCTGAAATCACGCTCGAACAAAAGTCGAACGAGTTGAATCAAGCTAAAAACGCCGCCGCCAAAATCGAAATCGTCCGCGCCGATTACGAAACGCATCTTTCGGCAACCGGCAAATTAAAAGAATTGGAGCGCGAACGCGGGATGCGCGATCAACTTAATCAGGAAAAATCGAAAATCGAAACCGCCCAAATCAACGTCAAAGCCGAAAAAAGACGTTTTCAGGAAAATCTCGAAAAATCGCTGAACGCAAAACGCGAAACGGAAATTTTAACGCCGCAAATCGCCGAACAGGAAACGCTCGAAAAACAAATCGAAACACTGCGAAACACGCTGGCGAACGCTCGCGCCAAAGAAAGTCTGATTAAAAGTCTGGACGATAAAATAAATCGTCTGCGCGAAAGCTACAAGGCGAATCAGACGAATATCCGCGAAGCCGAAGCGAAAACCGCGTTCGCCGCCGATTACGAAACGCTGCACAAACGCGACGCGGACATCACGCAGAAAATGGCGCGTTTGCGGGCGCGGCTCGAACACGACGAACAATTTCAGGCGACGGTGAAAGGCGGCGTATGTCCGATTTTGTCGCAGAAATGTCTTAATTTGAAATCGGGCGAAACTTTGGAAACTTTTTTGCGGAGTCAATTCGTCGAGTTAAAATCGGAAATCAACGCTTATCAAAAGGCGCAGATCGAAAACACGACCGCGCTGAAAATCGCCCGTGATGCCGAAAAGTCTCTGGCGACGCTCGAAACTCTGCAAAGCCGCGAACGCGAAATCGGCGACGAAGGCAAGCGTTTGAAAGAAGAAAAGGAAACGCTGCAAAACGGCGCGGCGGATTACTCCACCTCGCAAAACGCTCTGACGGAAATAGAATCGAAACTGAAAGCGTTGGAGAATCCGAAAGCGAAAGTTCAGATGATGGCGGCGGAGGCGAAACGCGAAACGGATTGGCGCGAAAAATTGACGGAAGTCGAAAAAAATCTCGAACGGCTCGAAAGCGACAATCGAATCACGGTCGAGAAACTGGAAAGCTATAAAGATTTGGACGCGAATTGGGCGCGGTATTCTTCGGAGAGAGACTTGACGGCAAACGCGCACCGCGAATTTCTGACGAACGAAAATCTCGCCAAAATGCTGCCCGAACGCAAAATAAACTTCGCGGAAATCGAACGGCAGATGATACTTTTGCGTGAAAATTCGGCGAAAGCGGAAACCGAGTATGAATCGGCAAATCGAAATTACGACCGTGACAAACATTCTGCGGAAAAATTTGCGCTCGTCGAAATGGAGAGACAGCAGACGGAAACGCGGACGAATCTGGAAAACATCCAAAAGCGCGAAACACAGTTGGCGGAAGAATTAAATCGCCTGACGGAAATCCGCCGCTCGATGCAAACGGAATTTCAGGAAAAAGAACGCCTCGAAAAAGTCGGCGAGGCGACCACCTTCATCCGCGAAACTTTAAAGGAAGCCGCGCCACAAGTCGCTTGGAAATATATTAGTCACATTTCTAAAGAGGCAAATCAAATCTTCCGCGAAATTTCGGGGAATGCAGAACATACTTTGAAATGGGAAGATGGAAATACTGATAAAACTTATACTGAATATGAAATTACTCTGGAAGAACTTGGACAAAAACGTCCGTTTCGCAATCTTTCCGGCGGTGAACAAATGGCGGCGGCTTTATCAGTTCGGCTTGCGCTTCTAATACAACTATCTGATGTCCGAATAGCCTTTTTTGATGAGCCGACAACCAATATGGATGCGGAACGCCGTGAACGCCTTGCCGAGCAAATAGGGCTTATAACCAAAAAACAGGTAGGAGGGAAACCTTTTTTTGATCAACTTTTTGTTATCTCGCACGATGATACATTTCACGGCTACTTGGATAACGAAATTTCAATTTTAGGCAACAAAGAAGAGTCGTCGGCCTAAATAAAATAATTGTGAATTTCAATCGCCCGTCATCGTTTCCGCCGGACGATTGGAAAATTCGCGCCACGATTGCGGATGACTGCCGTCGTCGAGTCTGACCATCGAAATCGCTCCCGGCGCAGGGCAAACCAACGCGCAGAGATTGCAGCCGACGCATTCGGGTTCGTCAACGACGGGAAACTTGTCTGCGTCAAAATCGAAACACTGATGCGCTCCGTCTTCGCAGGCGACGTAGCAGAGATTGCACTTGATACAATGCTCGTTGTTGACGCGGGCGACGACTTTGTAATTCAAATCAAGATTTCCCCAATCGGTCATTCGATTGACAGATTTTCCGACAATATCGTTGACCGACGCGAAACCTTTGTCGTCGAGATAATTATTCAAGCCGTCAATTAAATCTTCGACGATGCGGTAGCCGTAGTGCATTACGGCGGTGCAAATTTGCACGTTCGACGCGCCCAACAGTAAAAATTCCACCGCATCGCGCCAATTATTGATGCCGCCGATGCCGGAAATCGGAATATTCACGCCCGAATCCCGCGCTAATTCCGAAACCATATTGAGCGCAATCGGTTTGACGGCTGTTCCGCAATAGCCGCCGTGCGCCGCCATTCCGTTGACATTTGGGTAAGGAATCATCGTGTCAATGTCCACGCCCATCACAGAATTTATCGTATTTATCAGTGAAATCGCGTCCGCACCGCCGCTCGCCGCCGCGCGTCCGGGCGGCAGAATGCTCGTGACGTTCGGCGTAAGTTTGACGATCACGGGCAGATTTGAAACTTCCTTCACCCATTCCGTAACCATCTTTGTATATTCGGGAACTTGCCCCATCGCCGCGCCCATTCCGCGCTCGCTCATTCCGTGCGGGCAGCCGAAATTGAGTTCAAAACCGTCCGCGCCCGTGTCCTGCGATTTTTTAACGATCTCGTGCCAGGCTTCGCGTTTCGATTCGACCATCAGCGAAATAATCATCGCGTGATTCGGATATCTCTTTTTGCACTCATAAATCTCTTTTAAATTTACATTGAGCGGTCGGTCGGTAATCAATTCGATATTATTCAGCCCGATCATCCGCTGTGCGCCGTAATCAAGAGCAGCCAGCCGCGACGAAACATTCACAATCGGCTCGCCCAAAGTCTTCCAAACCGCGCCGCCCCAACCGGCATCAAACGCCCGCTCGACCATCGAACCCATATTCGTCGGCGGCGCGGATGCCAGCCAGAACGGATTCGGCGATTTGATGCCCGCGAAATTTGTCGTTAAATCTGCCATAATTCTTTTACAAGTTTCCTATCTCCATTCGCTTCAGAGATGCTTTTAGCTCTTCATTCTCAGATCTTGTCATTCCACATATCAGGGCTTTGTCCGAAGGATGTCATTCCGAACAATTTAACCGACGTTCAGACGTAATCATACCAAAGATTTGTTTTTGCCGCTGCTGTTCGGCAGACCGCGCAAATCACGAATCGCCGCCAAGAAAAAACCTCGAATCTGAGATTTCAGATTCGAGGTTAAATGGTGTTGAAGGTGATTTTGCTGCTCCGCTTTTATCCGAAAGCCGAACGGTTTTATTTGCATTTCGAGTAACCGCAGTCGCGGCAGAAATCACAGCCCGAAGCGTGTTCGAGCTGTCCTTTGCATTCGGGGCATTCGCCGATCAGCGATGACATCTGCGGTTTCGTTTCGGCGATTGGCAAAATCTCCGCTGCCTTGCCCGATTGACGTTCCGACGCGGGCAGATTTTTTAAGCGGCGGTCAATCAATAAAAGACATTCGGCAATCGCCTGTTCGGGCGATGTCAAAAGCCGTTCGTTAAACCAGACCGAATGCGTTCCCGTAACTTTGTTCAGACTGCGGGCGACTTCTTTGACTTCAAATCCGCCGCGCAGCATTTTTGAGGCGAGCAAGCCGACACCTTCGGAAATCGTTCCCGTCGCAAAAACTTCGAGAACATTGCTGCCGTCGTGATTAACCGTTACATATAGATTGCGTCCGTCGAACGGAATGCGCCACGTCGAACCCTGCAGCTCACGCGGGCGTTCGATTTTCTCCGCTTTGCGCGTCTGCACTTCGAGTTTCGTCTCGATAAGCGGCTGAGTCGTCGTCAGTTCGCTACATTCTTCGACCAGAACGGTTCCGGCGTTTTCGGCACTTTCGGGCGTTTCATTCGTTGTCTCCGCCGGTTCTTCTTCAGCTTTCATCGAAGTCAAAACCTGTCCGGTGCGCGAACCGTCGCGGTAGTATGAAACGCATTTGCAGCCCAAATCACGCGCCATTCGGTAAAGTTCGTCCACCGATTCAATCGTGTCGTCGTTCGCGCCGTTACAGGTTTTCGACACGGAATTGTCAACATTTCTCTGCGCCGCCGCCAAGACCTGAACGTGCTGTTTCGACGTAATGTTCAACGCCGAAATAAAATACGGCGGCAGTTTGTCTTCGTTTTCGACGACGAACTGCGCGGCTTTTTTAATGGATTCTTCATCGGTTTGGTCAACCGTCATTCCCAACGCTTCCGCCGCCGACGTGTGAACGTAAGTTCTCGTTCCAATCGTATCCTGCCGAACGTAAGCCCACGAAAAATTCGGTTCACAGCCCGACGAAGTTTCGGCGACCAAACTGATCGTTCCGGTCGGCGCAATCGTCGTCGTTTCGTAGTTGCGCGGAGTCAAAGGCACATCACGCGAAATGCCGATTTCGTCGTAAATAAATTTAGCGTAGGCTTCGCGGTTCGCCTCAAATTCGGGAAAAGTTCCTTTCTCCGCCCCGATTTTCAAAGATGCCTTCCACGCTTCTTTGCGAACGAAACCCATCACTTTGCCCATCAAGTCAATCGAAGCCTGTTCGCCGTAGGTGATTTGCAGTTTCAGACACAAATCCGCGAAACCCATAATTCCGAGACCGACCGGGCGAGTGCGTTTGACGACATCATCAATCTCTGCAAGGGGAAAATCGCCTGCGTCCACGACGTTATCCAGAAACTGCGTGCTGAGCTGCGTTACCTGCGCCAGACGTTCCCACTCGACGCATTCGTCGGCGTTCACGCCGTCGCCGACTTGCTTGTAAAACTTCGATAAATCAATGCTTCCGAGATTGCAGGAATTATTTGCGTGGAGCATCTGTTCGCCGCACGGATTACTCGCAAAAATCGGCCCCATCGAGTTCATCAGATAGTTATGACGATTCACTTCGTCAATGAACGCGATTCCCGGTTCGGCGTATTTGTGCGCCGACGCGATAATCCTATTCCAAATATCCGGCGCGTAAACCATTCCGGGCGACGGCGAATTTTCAATCGTGCAGTCGCTCAAATCGGCATCTTCAAAGGCGAATTTGTCGGCAAACGTCATCGTTTCACCCGTCGGACGACGATAGACGACGTAATCCGTTTCGGTCAGCACGTCGAAAACCGGCTGCGTCCACGCCTCGCCGTCAAATTCCGTCTGAAACCATTCTTTATTATCAACCGCTTCGAGAAATCTATCGGTAACATTGACGGAAATATTGAAATTCGTCAGTGAATGCT
>JAYVGL010000168.1:0-16164 GCA_043772175.1 Pyrinomonadaceae bacterium
AGAAGAAATCTCAAACAAATCAGTCGAAAATGAGACGGTGAAAGATGCGTCGAAGCCGAAAATCAATCAAAAAACTTTGCAGATTTCGCCCGTCGTCGAGGCTGTAAGTTGGAACGAATTGACCGAAACGCGCATCGAAAGCCGTTCGCGCAAAGTCGAAGGTTTTATGCTCAAGCGGAAAGCCTCGCCGTATCGCGTCGGGCGACCGCGCGGCGATTGGTGGAAGTGGAAAATTGATCCGCTGACGATTGATGCCGTGATGATTTACGCGCAGCGCGGCACAGGCAAACGCGCCAGCCTTTACAGCGATTACACTTTTGCCGTCTGGTCAAATGGCGAACTCGTCCCGTTTGCCAAAGCCTATTCGGGTTTAACCGACGCGGAAATTCGCAAAGTTGATAATTTCGTCCGCCGCCACACTTTGGAAACTTTCGGTCCGGTGCGAAGCGTGGAACCGAAATTGGTTTTTGAACTCGGTTTTGAAGGCATTCAAAAATCCACGCGCCATAAATCCGGCGTTGCCGTGCGTTTTCCGCGAATTCTGCGCTGGCGCGAAGATAAAAAGCCGGAAGATGCCGACACGCTCGGCGCGATTCACAAAATGCTTGAAGCGGAAGACTGAATCTTTCCGTTCGTCGTCTCAAGCAACGGAAAATTATGCACTATTCACTATCAACTTTTCATTGATAAACGAAGAATTTTTTCGCTTTAACAGTGAATAGTTATCAGTGAAAGGTTAACAGTTTGGTTGTTGAAAGATCGTTCGCAGATTTTCATTTTTGATGAATCAATTTAATCACCCGTTTTTCAAACTCACGCTCGACGAAAAGTTTCCGCGTCTTCTGATTACGCGCCGACCGGAAAACAAACTGGAAAATCAAGCGATTTACGGCGCGTTTCTGCCGACCGGAATGGCGCGGCGAATGTTGGATTTATTGCAAAAGATTTTTCGTCTCAGACCTTGCGAACTCGACATTCAAGGCGATTTTGAATCGCCGTGTCCCGAATACTTTCTGCATCGCTGTCTCGCGCCGTGTGTGGAACAAATTTGCAGTCGGGAAATTTATCTGGAAACCGTTGAAATTGTGCATTTGATTTTGTCGAATCAAAGTGAAATCGCTCTGAGGAAAATTGACGAAAAAATTGAGCGGCTGGCAGAGGATTTAGAATTTGAACGCGCCGCCGAATGGCGCGACCGACGTGAGATAATCGCGGAAATTTCACGCAATGCCAAATGGCAAATTCACGCTTCGGCGATGAACGATGTTATCACGGCTGACGAACGGAACGATGTTCTGATAACGACTCTGCGGCGCGGAAAATCAGTCGGCAGACTTCATTTTCAAACTAAAAATGCGGAAGATAATATCGCCGAATTCATCGAAAATTTCTACCGATTCTACGCCCCAAAACAGATTTTCGTGCCGTTCGATTTTCCTCAAAGAAAATCGCTCGAAGATAGATTGAATCTAACTTTCGGGCGCAAAACAAAGATTATTGCGAGACTTTCCGAAAAATTGCCGCCGTCGGTCAACAGAACAAACACGCTCGCCGCGCACTCATTTGATTACAAAAAGGGCGCATCAATCGGCGATAAAGCCGTGCTGCTTGAAGAAATTAAACGAACTTTCAAAATGCGCCGACTGCCGCGCCGGATCGAATGTTTCGATGTCGCGCATCTGGCGGGAAAAGAAATCATCGCTTCGCGCATCGTCGCGGTTGACGGCGTTTTGCGGAAGGACGAAGGTTTAGTTTGGGAGTTTGAAAATCTGTCGGAAACCGCCGCGCTCGCCGAAGCCGTTCGAGAGCGTTTGCGGCTTTTGCCCGCCAAAAAAAATATGCCTGATTTGTTGTTGATTGACGGCGCGAAAGCCCAAATCAACGCCGTCAGAAAAGTTTTGGAAGAATTCGGGTTAAAAACTCTGACCGTTATCGGCGCGGTCAAACCGCCGAAAGAACACCATCGAATCAGCCATTTTTTAACGGCGAGAGACGCGCGCATCGAATTTGAACAGCGTTCCGGCGCGATGAATTTTCTGCAATCTTTACGCGACGCGGCGCACACGCTCGCCAACGAAACGCACCGCGAACTTCATTCGCTCGTCGGCATTTTCCGCAACAACGACACTGTGCCGCACGTCCAATACTTGCTCGTCCCGACGCGCTTTGCCGAAAAAAACGGCAACGCCGAAGACTTGTCGCCGATTCGCTCTTTGACGCAGGCGGGCGAAATTATTTTGAAAACAAAACAGCAAAACTCAAGCCGCGAAGCTGGATAACGACAAAACTATCGCCAAATTTTTGCGTTATTGGTTTTAAACTGACGGGATTTGACTCGTGTTTCGCCTCTCAGAAATCCGTTCAATTAAATAATTCATTGGTCTGTTGCCCTTGCTTTCATTGCAGGATTTACATAATAGTTGAAGATTTTCGAGGTTTGAATTGCCGCCAAGAGTTAAAGGTTTTAAGTGGTCAATATGCAAATTTTCCGTCTTCGTGAGTAAGCCGCAACCTTTGCAGAATAAGCCGTCACGGTATTCTAAAACAAAACGATAAAATCTGCGTGATAGTGATGACCTAAATAATTTTCTATGACTTTCAACATACTTCTTGATTTCTGCTTTATGAGACCAGTAAATTTCGCATTCGTGAATAATTTCCAAAGCAATAGAATACATTTCAGATTCATTAGCAGACTTTTCTAGTTTGTCTTTGATTTTGATGACATCCCGGAAATAGCCGGAAACTGCGCTACCCTCCATAAGCGACTGCATAGATACCTTTTTTCCCCAATCGTCGCTGAAAGTTCTTGTCGGACTAAATAACAATTCTTGTCGCCGAACGTATCCTTTAATTAAATTAAAAACTGAGTTCAACGATGACTGTTCCCGGTGCCGTGATGTTGATTTTGGCGTTTCTGAATTAAAGAAATTAGCGGCACGTTTAAAAACACGGCTTCGCGGTTCCACACCATAAGTTACAAAATCAATTTCAGTTACCGTATGCAAAATTAGTTCGTCAGCGAGATTATGTGCTGTTTTTGTTGCGCGGTTGGAGCCTGCGGCTTTATAAACGGAATTGTATGATCTTTTTGCCATTAGCCAGAATAATACGTTCGGTTGATAATATTATCAATCAGAATACAGACCAAATTTAACAACTTTTGGTAGGCATCTCAAATTTACGTCACGCGGGCGAAGGGCTGTGTTTATCAATCAGAATAAAATTTACAGGAGAAAATATCTTTACGGCTGAAACTTCGGATACAAAGTTTTTGAATGCCTGCCAGCATCTGCTCAATATATTTAATATTTACGGCAGACACGAAATATAATCCGTCAAATCTTCGGCGCGTCCCTTTTTGTTTAATATGCACGGGCAAAAACGACTCTTTTGGGCGACGGTTCGCCCGTGAAAACGCATTTCCCCGATTCATCGGCAGTGTTTAACGGAATCAAGCGAATCGTCGCTTTTGTTTCGGCTTTAATCTTTTCTTCCGTCTCGCTCGTGCCGTCCCAATGCGCGAGGATAAAGCCGCCTTTTTCAATCTGAATTTTGAAATCTTCCCACGAATCAACGATAAAAGTGTTCGCTTCGCGGAATTTTAACGCCTTTTGATAGATGTTAATTTGAATCGCGTCGAGCAGTTCGGCGATGTGATCGGCAATGTTTTCAATCGGTTTTGATTCTTTGGTTAAAGTATCGCGGCGGGCGACTTCAATCGTGCCGTTTTCGAGGTCGCGCATTCCTAAACCGAGACGCACGGGAACGCCTTTTAATTCGTATTCGGCGAACTTCCAGCCCGAACGCTGGTTGTCGCTGTCGTCGTATTTGACGGAGATTCCTTTTGATTTTAACGCTGTAACAATCGGATTGATTTTCTCGGAAATTTTCGCTAAATCTTCGGGCGTTTTGTGAATCGGAATGATAACGACCTGAATCGGCGCAAGGCGCGGCGGCAGAACCAAACCGTTATCGTCCGAGTGCGCCATAATCAACGCGCCCATCAAACGGGTGGACACGCCCCAACTCGTCGCCCAGGGAAATTCTAGTTGATTGTCCTTGTTGACGAATTTGACATCGAACGATTTCGCAAAATTCTGTCCGAGAAAATGCGATGTGCCGGACTGCAAAGCCTTTCCGTCCTGCATCAAGGCTTCGATGCAGTAAGTTTCGACCGCGCCCGCAAAGCGTTCGTTCGCCGACTTCAAACCTTTTAAAACGGGCATCGCCATCCATTCTTCGGCGAATGCCGCATAAACGCCGAGCATTCGTTCGGTTTCCTCGACGGCTTCCGCGCTGGTGGCGTGAGCGGTGTGTCCTTCCTGCCAGAGAAATTCCGTCGTTCGCAAGAAAAGCCGCGTCCGCATTTCCCAACGGACGACGTTCGCCCATTGATTGATAAGCAGCGGCAAATCGCGCCACGATTGAATCCAGCCTTTGTAAGTATTCCAGATGACGGCTTCCGAAGTCGGGCGGACGATCAACTCCTCCGTCAATTTCGCTTCCGGGTCAACGATCAAGCCTTTCCCGTCGGGATTTCTCTTCAAGCGATAATGCGTAACGACGGCGCATTCTTTGGCGAAGCCTTCGGCGTGTTCCTCTTCTTTTTCGAGAAAACTTTTCGGCACGAAAAGCGGGAAATAAGCGTTTTGATGTCCGGTTTCCTTGAACATATCGTCCAACGCCCGCTGCATTTTTTCCCAAATCGAAAAACCGTAAGGCTTGATGACCATACAGCCTTTGACGGCGGAGTTTTCGGCTAAATCAGCGCGTTTGACGATTTCGTTATACCATTCGGAATAATTTTCCGAACGCTTCGGCAGTGCTTTGCTCATAATTCAAAAGGGAAATCATAATGCAATTTGCGGCGAGAAACAAAACGCCTTTTATTTTTCGCGCAAATTGTAGTTAAATTAACAGATATGCCTCTGGCAAAATTAAAACTGAAATCAAAAGCAAAAACCGAACACACAGTTGACGAATATCTGAAAATGGAACGCGCCGCCGTTGAGCGGCACGAATACATTGGCGGCGAAATTATCAAAATGGCGGGCGAATCGGACGAACACGGTGTCGTCAGCGCAAACCTCTCAGGCGAGATTTACATTCAATTGAAAGGCAAAAATTGTCAATTGCGAATTAAGGATGCGAAAATCAAAAGCGGCGGTTTCGCCCAGATTCCGGGAAAATCAACCAAAGGAATGTTTTCGTATCCCGACTTGGTCGTCATATACGGCGAAGTCGTCTATCACGACAAAAAGAAGGATGTCATCTTGAATCCGAAAGTCATCATCGAAGTTCTGTCGGATTCGACGGAGGTTTTCGACCGCAGCGACAAATTTATCAGATACAGTATGTTCAATGAAACCTTGACCGATTACGTTCTGGTTTCGCAGGAAGTCCCACAAATCGAGCATTTTATACGGCAGGACGACCACAGTTGGAAACAATACAGATTCATCGGTCTGGACAAAATTTGTCGTATCGAATCAATCGAATGCAGTCTGAATTTGAATGAAGTTTATGACCGCATCGTATTTTCTAAAAAAACTCTCGATTTTTTAAGGGAAATTGAAAATATCTAATGAGCGAATTTAAACTTAATTTTCAGGACACGGCAACCGCTTTTGCCGACAAAACCAACAATCAACTGAGAGAAAAATACTGGCTTTTCAAAACGATGGGTTCGCAAGCTCTGGTCAACTTCGGAACATCGCTGACCAATTTCGCCCTGTCGTTTCATCTGCCGGTTAAAACTTTAATCAAAAAAACGCTTTTCCGTCAATTTTGCGGCGGCGAAACAATTGCCGAATGCGAGCCGACGATCGTCAGTTTGGGTAAATCGCATATCGGCACGATTCTCGATTATTCGGTCGAAGGCAAATCCGAAGAAGAAGATTTCTGTCGGACGAAAAACGAGATCATCGAAACCATTAAACGCGCCAAAGACGACGAAAACATTCCATTTGCGGTTTTCAAAGTAACCGGCATCGCGCCGCTCGGAACGCTCGAAAAAATGAGTTCGGGCGCGGAGCTGACCGATAAAGGAAAATGGAAATGGCAGCGCATCGAAGCCCGCGTGGACGCGATTTGTCAACTGGCGCACTCGCTCGAGCAGTCCGTATTTATTGATGCGGAAGATTCGTGGATTCAGGACGCGATTGATGCGCTGGCGGGAAGTATGATGGAAAAGTATAACCGCGAAAAGCCGATTGTCTTTAATACGATTCAGCTTTACCGCCACGACCGCCTCGAATTTTTAAAGTCGGCGCACCGCAAAGCTAAAGAAAACGGTTATCTGCTCGCCGTCAAACTCGTGCGCGGCGCGTATATGGAAAAAGAACGCGCCCGCGCCGAAGAGTTGAATTATCCGTCGCCCATTCAGCCGGACAAAGCGGCGACCGACCGCGATTACGATGCGGCGATTGATTTTTGTCTGGAAAATATCGAAGACATCGCTTTCGTCGCCGGAACGCACAACGAAAAGAGTGTGCAGATGCTGGCGCAAAAAATGGAAGAAAAGTGTATTCCGCACAATCACCCGCACGTTTTCTTTTCGCAGCTTTACGGAATGAGCGATAATTTGTCGTATATTTTGGCGGACAATCAATATAACGTCTCGAAATATGTGCCTTACGGTCCGGTCGAAGATGCCGTGCCTTACTTGATTCGCCGAGCCAAAGAAAATACGTCCGTGATGGGACAGATGAGCCGCGAACTTATTTTAATTGATAAAGAACTTCAACGAAGAAAAATTCGTGAAAGACAGTATGGATTACGAACAGATTCAAATCAATAAACTTCGCAGGTATTTATTTATTGGTATCCGGCAACCATCGCTTTCACGTTTTTATTCGTAAATATACTGGAAGATCACTCTCCGATTTTTAACATTCTGACTTTAATACTCACTGTTTTGTGGTTAGTTGGTTTTGTAATGATTCTTAAACTTTTTTACTTGCAGATTAAAAGGTGGTTTGACTAAATGTTTTGTTCAAAATGCGGAAAAGGCGACCAAACAGAAAATACCTATTGCCGACAGTGCGGCGCGTTTTTGGCGAAAAATGATAATTATTCGCCGGAAAAAATAATCAGAGCCAATCTGACGTTCAGTTTGATGAGTGCGATTGTGAGCCTTTCGCTGGCGATCACGCTTTACGCCGCGCTCGGTTTCCGCAGCGACACTTCGCCGGTTATTTATATGGCGGCGGCTCTACTGATCGCCCTCAGTTCCTGGCAGTTTGCGACTTTCGCGCTTAACTTGAAATTAAAGAAGAGTTTCACCAAAGGAAACGAATTGAGAGATTTTGAAACCGCGCCGGGAAATCAAATCGGGTCGGCTGAAACGAAAGAATTGCTCAATGAAGCGGATTTAAGCGGTCTTGTTCCGCTGAGCGTGATCGAAAATACGACAAGAAATTTACCGGAGAAGATTCGCCGCAAATCATCTTAAACCGAGCATCAGACGAATCGAACGGTCGAAAATCTCACGCTCGCCACTATTCTTCCACTTTTCAAACGGCTCTAAATCCCTTTCGCTCAACGGCTGATTGCCCATTCGCGCCGTTTGCGTGCTTTCAAAAGCGCGGTTGGTTAATGCGATGTGCGGAATGCTAACGGTGAAATCGTTTGAATTTCCTAAAGCCGCGTCTGCCATCTCAATATCCAGAAACATCTCGTTATACGCCTTCAAATGCCAGACCGTTGCGTTCGCTGCCGCTTCGATATTTAACAATCTGAGCAGTCCGTAACCGCTTTCGATTTGAAAGATCAGATAATCGCCCGCTTGAAAATTTTGCGACATAGTTTCTTAATTATCGGTGTCCGGCATCGGAGAATCAACCTGGATGTTGTTAATCCGAAACGTCGTCGAAGAAGCCCGCTGTAAATCGGAGAGGGCTTTGTTGTAATCGGTCTCGGCGCGAATTCCGGCGTTGCGGGCGTTGTTTAGAGTGTTCTCGCGCTGAAACAGCAGAAAGGTCGTCGAGCGTCCGACCTCAAAAAGACTGCGCTCGCCTTCGAGTTGAATCTCAGCGTTTGCCTGCGCCCTTCGCGCCGTCAAAACTCTCTGCCGCGCCGTTTCGACCGCTTGGACGGCGTTGCGAACTTCAGCGATGACGGTTTGTTCCTGGACGCGCGTGCTGGCTTCGGTCTGCTGCTGCTGAATTCTCGCGCCCGCCAAATTCGCTTTTGCCGTCGTGTTGCGAAACGGAAATGCAAACGTGATGCCGACCGAATAAGTCGGCGCGTCGGTGCGAAACAAGTTGCGAAACGCTCGAAAACTGCCGCCGTTAAAATAATCCGGCGTTCCGGCGACGGTAATCTGCGAATTAGTAATAATTGGTAGATTATTGAGTCTTAATAATGGATTAAGACTGTCAATGATTGTTTTGTCGTTCCCGACAAACTGATTGGTCAAAAAACTGCTCGTGTTTTGACTACCCAAAGATAAACCGCCGAGCGAAAATGACGACACCAAATCAATGCGCGGTTTCGTTTGATTTTTGTAAAAATCAATGTCAATCGCGTTCGTCTCGCGCTGTAATTTCAGACGGCGCAACTCGGGGCGATTGTCGAACGCATCCTTGATCGCGTCTTCGACGATGATCGGCTCGTCCGAATAAACCGGTGTGTCGGTCGGCAATAACGCCTGCGTCCATTCGGGCGCGGAAGCGTCGCGCAAAAGCAAAGTTTTCAAAGTGTTCTCCGTCGTCGAAACCTGCTGCGTCGCCGACAGCAGATCGCCTTCGCGGGTGGCTAATTCGGTTTCGACTTCGGCGCGGGCGAGCGGCGCGGACGCTCCGGCTTCTATTTTGACGGCGATTTGCCGCAGATTTTCCCGCGCCAGATTGACGTTCGCCAGTTGATTCTGCTGGTTGCGAAGCGCGAACACCAAATCCCAATACGCCCTTTGCACCTGCGAAATCACATCAATCGTCTGCCGCCGGAAATCGGCATCGGACTGCTGGAGCCGTTTGCGCTGAATTTTAATCAGACGGCGCGTGTTGTCAACTTTGAAATTGCGGAACAAAGGCTGCGTGAAACTTACGCCGAGATTGCTGAAATAGGTCGTGCCGGAGGTGTTTCCGAGCGCACTCGTCTGATTAAAATTCGTGTTGCTCCGCGAACTGCTGCCGGTTTGACTGTTATTGAAAAACGTCTGAAACGAACCGCCGCCGCGCTGGAAAAGTTTATTGACTCCGGCATCGAGCCGCAAATCGTTCGAGGCGGACGATCCGGTCGTCGAATTGCGCGTATAATTCGGTGTCAGACTCAAAACCGTATCGTAAGCTCCGAGCTGCGAGCGAAGCTGCGTTTCCTGAAACCGCACGTCGTCGCGGGCGACTTCGATGCTGTTGTTGTTTTCCAAAGCTTTGCGAATCGCTTCGTTCAAAGTCAGCGAAATCGTCCGCATCGTCTCGATGCCGACGCGATTTAAGTTCGTCGCGCTCGACACGGTATTTAACGCGACGGGATTTTGATTCGGATCGGCGATTTTCGTTTCGGGAGTTTTTTGAACGACCGGCGTTTTCGTCTCGTCGGTCTGCGCGAAAACTTCCACGCTGCCGAAGCCGAAAAAGGTCAGCGCGAAACAGGAACCGCAGAAAAGATGATAGATAAATTTCATTATAAGATGACTCCGGGATCGGTTATGGTAAAAATGCCGAAGGATAACAAATGCAATGGCTTATTACGGCGCGTAAATTTTGTTTGTTTCAAAAAAATGGTTTCGGCGGTTCGCCGCGCTCTATCAAAATCGTATTTCGCACGGCGATTTGAAACTTTGAGTTTTGTTTGAATTTAAGTTATCGTCAAACATTTACGATACGAATATCTTGAGGAGAACGACATAAAATGTATGGCAATTAAAGTGGGAATTAACGGCTTCGGGCGCATCGGGCGCAATGTGATGCGGACGGCTTTGGGTGATGCGGAGATCGAATTCGTCGCGGTCAACGACTTGACCGACACGAAAACGCTGGCGCATCTTCTGAAATACGATTCGATAATGGGCAATCTCGAACAGGAAGTTTCGGCGGACGGCGACACGATCAAAATCGGCGGCGACAGTTTTAAGGTTTTCAGCGAAAAAGACCCGGCGGCAATTGACTGGGAATCGGTCGGCGCGGAAATCGTCATCGAAGCGACCGGCAGATTTACCAACGCCGAAGACGCGAAAAAACATCTCGGCGGAACGGTTAAAAAAGTCATCATCAGTGCGCCCGCCAAAGGCGAAGACGTGACGATTGTTCTCGGCGTGAACGACGAGATGTATAACGCAGGCGCACATCATATTATTTCCAACGCTTCCTGCACGACGAACTGCCTCGCGCCCGTGGCGAAAGTGATTCACGATAAATTCGGCATCAAAAACGCGCTGATGAACACGATTCACAGTTACACCAACGATCAGCAACTGCTCGATTTGCCACACAAAGATTTGCGCCGCGCCCGCGCCGCCGCCCTTTCGATGATTCCGACTTCGACCGGAGCCGCCAAAGCCATCGCGCTGGTGATTCCCGAATTAAAAGGCAAATTCGACGGCATTTCCGTCCGCGTTCCGACTCCGAATGTATCTTTGGTTGATGTGGTCATCACGCTCGAAAAAGCGGCGACGACCGAAGAAGTCAACGCCGCATTGAAAGAAGCTGCGAACGGCGATTTGAAAGGCATTCTCGCTTTTTCCGAAGAGCCGCTCGTCTCGATTGATTTTCGCGGCAATCCGCATTCGTCCATCGTTGACGCGGAAAACACCAAAGTCATTGACGGCAATCTGGTGAAAATTCTTTCATGGTATGACAACGAATGGGGCTATTCGTGCCGTGTGCGGGATTTGGTAAAATTTATCGCCGGGAAAGGTTTGTAAAACGAAAGGCGAGAGAGCATTATCTTTCGCCTTTTTCAAAAGAATATGAGCGTCATCGAAATCGAATCCGAATTAAGGCGAATGAATAACGCCGAACGGCTTAACGTCATCGAAATCGCCGCGAAGTTTTTGAAGGCGGACATTGCCGAGAAATCTGACGCAAATGAAATTCTCCGGCAATCGGCGGAGATTATGCGCGAAGAGTATCTCAGCAACAGTGAATTGACTTTTTTAAGCGAATTAGACGGCGAGGTGTTTCACGATGTTTAGAGGTGAAGTCCGGCGGCTCAATCTCGACCCGACGATTGGCGCGGAGATGAAAAAAACTCGCCCCATCGTTATTGTTAGTGCCGACGAAATCGGCTTTCTGCCGCTCAAAGTCGTCGTTCCGCTAACCGATTGGAAAGATAAATACGAGCGCGTTGTTTGGATGACGAAGATTTTTCCGAACGCGGAAAACAATTTGTCAAAAATCTCCGCCGTAGATTCGTTTCAAGTCCGTTCCGTTTCACAACAGCGGTTTGTCGAACGAGTCGGGAAACTTTCAGAATCGGAAATGACATTCATTGCAAACGCGCTGGCAAGCGTTTTGAACTATAAATAACGATTTGTCGGCAAACAATTTATGAATAAGAAAACAATCAAAGACATAGACATCAAGGGCAAGCGAGTTTTTATCCGCGTAGATTTCAACGTGCCGATCAAAAGCGGCGCAATCGAAGACGACACGCGCATCAAAGGCGCGTTGCCGACGATTGAATACGCGATTGAACAGGGCGCGAAAGTGATTTTGGCTTCACATTTAGGCAGACCTTTGAAGGATAAAAAAAAGGATGAAGAGCGCGGAATTCCTTACGATGCGGAAAAGTATTCGCTTAAAATCGTCGCTGATAAACTCGCCGAACTGCTCGGAAAAAATGTGCAGTTTGCCGACGACTGCATTGGTGAAACAGTAAAATCTCGTGTCGAAGGATTGCGCGAAGGCGAAGTTTTATTACTGGAAAACCTGCGCCTTCACGCCGAAGAAGAAGCGAATGACGAAGGTTTTGCCAAACAACTCGCCGAACTCTGCGACGTTTACGTTAACGATGCGTTCGGCACGGCGCATCGCGCCCACGCTTCGACCGAAGGCATCACGCATTTCGTCAAAGATGCGGTCGGCGGATTGCTGATGGAAAAAGAATTGAATTTCTTGGGCAAAGCACTGAATGATCCCGAACGCCCGTTCGTCGCAATTTTGGGCGGCGCGAAGGTCTCCGACAAAATTCCCGTTATCGAATCTTTGATCAAGCGCAAAGTTGATAAACTCCTGATCGGCGGCGCGATGGCTTACACGTTTTTTAAGGCGAACGGCTACACCGTCGGCAAATCTTTGGTTGAAAATGAGATGTTGGAGAAGGCTCTGGAAATCGAACAGATGGCAAAAGATGCGGGCGTTGAACTGATTCTGCCGACCGATCATCAAGTCGTAGATTCTTATGATCCGCTCAATTCGTGCAAAACCATTCCGATTGATTTCACCAACACCGGCTTGGTCGGTTTGGACATCGGCGCGGAAACTGCGGCGATTTTTGCGCGGGCGTTAGCAGGCGCGAAAACCATTCTCTGGAACGGTCCGATGGGAATGTTTGAGGAAAAACCGTTTGACGAAGGCACAATCGCCGTCGCCAATGCCGTCGCCGCTGAAACCGATAACGGCGCGACTTCCATCGTCGGCGGCGGCGATTCGGTGTCGGCGGTCAACCGCGCCGGTTTGGACGAAAAAATCACGCACATCTCGACCGGCGGCGGCGCGACTTTGGAGTTCTTAGCGGGCGACGAACTGCCGGGCGTGAAGGCTTTGAATGATAAATAGTTTATAGAATTGATTGCTGATTCTTATGAAAAACGGTCGGACGCTAAAAACAGCATTTTCAATTGATTGGACTTATTTTCAGCGTCAAAGAGAAGTTGAACGAATTCGGCGTAAAATACTGTTCAACGATAACGAACTTCAAATCAATCAAAATCGAATTGCTGTCATCGCCCAATTTACCGGCGGCGACGGTAGGTAATCCGGTTAGGATGACAGACGGAATGTTCGCTAAAGTCGCGTCA
Source organism: Pyrinomonadaceae bacterium (assembly GCA_043772175.1). GTDB lineage: Bacteria > Acidobacteriota > Blastocatellia > Pyrinomonadales > Pyrinomonadaceae. Next base: position 12,968 of record JAYVGL010000168.1, read on the forward strand.
AATAGCGGAACGCCTTTGAACACCTTGACTGTCGCCGGGTTAGAAAGCAGGCTGCCGCCGGCAATCGAAACAGTTGTCGCCGTGTCCGTCCGGTTGGAATCCGCGCTCGGCTGAGGACGTATATTTTCGATGCCGAATCCGATGTCCGAAAGCTGAAGGACTTCGTTGGCGACCGGTGCGATTTCCATTTCTACTTTGTAGGGTTTGACGGCACTGATGCGAATCGGCATTTTTATGACGACGCGGCGCGGCAGTCCGCTGACTGCCGCTAGTTCGCCGAAGCTCAAATTAGCTCCGCTCAGAGGTGATCCGATTGGTGGTTGAAGCGATGGCGGCGTTCCGGGCAGATGTCCTTCAACTACCGTAAATCCGCCGCTGGTTAAGTTTACTTCCTCCGATTGACCAAACGCCGTTTGACAGGAAAGCGAAAATACGAAAATCAAAAACAGCCGTTGAACCAGCCAATCAAATCTTCCGGTGTTCAATCGGTGTTTTTTTAATGTTGTTCGGGTCATTTTGTTTGTTCGGCGAATCTCTAGCAGGGCATTAAGGATTTCCGCTGAAATTAATTTCACGCTCCGCGCGCGGTTTGGTTTTAAGGACGAAATCAATGTTTCGGAGTATCTGCCCTGATTTGATTTCTTCTATCAAACTGGCATTCGCCATATTAACTTCCGACGGTAAATAGCGTTGATCAATAAAAACGGTTTGTTGACCGGGCGGTAAATCACTCAACAGATACGTTCCGTCAGCGTCGCTGAAAGTGTCCCGTCCGCTACCGGAAACCACGCGCACGTTAGCTAACGCCTCGTCGTCTTCAAATTTTTCGTCGCCGTTTCGGTCATACCAGACGCGCCCGGAAAGCATTCCCGACTTAACCAGTCGAAAAGATGTTTCAACAATGCTCAACGGACTGACGGAGATTTTTTGTCGCAAGCCCGCCGCCGGAACCAGATTTGCGCGTATGTCTTCAAATTGAATTTCCAGACTGTGTGCGCCCGCCGTTACATTATCAAACTTATAAAATCCCGCCGCATCCGAGGTGGCGACGCGCCCGTTGTCGAGCAGCAGGCGGATATTTTTCAGAGGCGTGTCAATTTGCGCGTCAAATTTGTGGTCGAAATCTTCATCGAGATAAGCGCGTCCCTGAACGACACCGCTCAAGACCGCCGCATCATCGCCGACAACCGCATCATTTCGGGTTTTCTTCGGTCGCCAGAAGGCGAGCGAGCCATTCAAGCTGATGTGAAATTCCTGACCGTAGCCGCTGTTGATATAACCGATTCTGATTTGCTGATTGTTTAGGAAAGGAAAGCCGGCGGTCGCCCGAACCAGCGGACGAGTGTTCTCCAAATTTTTGACGTAGCCGCCTCCTAAACTTATCTGGAATTTTTTGAACAGTAGGTTGCGCGGTGTCCAGTCAAGGCTGGCACTCGAACCGCCGACTCGCAGCGAGGCGGCGTTGCCGAGCGAGCAGTTTTCGATTGAAGTTTGACCGGCATTGAAACCACAGAGATTCGGATTGCGGTAGTCGGCTGATTTATTGAGCGAAAAATATGCCTGCGCCTGAAAGTCTCCGATATTTCCGGCTTCGATGCCCGTGCCGAAGCCGATGGAATGGGCAGAGGATTTATTAAATCGCGTTACGACATAATTAGCGAAGGGGCGAAAATTTTTGAATTCGCGGGAAAAGTTAGCCGTTGTAATGTTCAAATTTCCGTAGATCGGATTTCTGGTAATCGTCGTGCTGAGGGACATTCGCGGCAGCAATCTCACTGACGGGTCATAAGCCATCTGAAAACTATACGAATTAGTCTTTAGCATTTCGCCCGCCCCACGAAAACGGCGATTTTGATTGGAGGAGAAAGACGCTCCGACGCTCATCCGTCTGAACGGTCGCGCCACCAAACCGAAACTGCGCGATTGGCGGTCGTTAAAACCGGAATTGCGAAGCGGGGACGAAAAATTCGGACTGTATTTACTATAAACCCCTTGAAAAGAAAGGAAGTTCCAGGGCGTGTAGGAAGTTCTCAGAATGAATGCGGTTCCGAAACCTTCGGTTTTAGTTGTCTGCGTCCGGTTAAAGTTGTTCTCGGTGTTGCTGAAATTTCCCGCAGCTATTTCGCCCTCCAGATTGAAGTTTTTCAATCGGTAACGGATTGTCGAATCCACCATCTGCCCCTGAAAACCTTTGCCGCCGAAAACAGCTGTTCCCGCCGAAAAAGACCAGCCATCAGTTTGGACGATTTGTTTTAAGGTTCGAGCGCGCGGGCTGTAGGAGATGCGACCGCCGAAGAAATTTGTGTTGAAATTCAAAGAATCGAAGCGGCGGCGGCGCACATTAAATAAGTTTTCGAGACTCAAATCTTCGATACCGACCGACCGACCACCGTAAATCGCATAAACGGCTTTGTCGCCGAACAACGAATTTTCATACGACAATCCGCGCACTTGAGTGTTCATCAGCGTCAAATCGGAACCGGTCAGATTTCTGATGTCGCCTATTTGAAATCGGTCGCCGCGCTTCCGTTCAAGCGTAAAATTCAGGTTTCTGGCAGTGGTCAGCGATCTGAGGGAAACGCCCGTGAAGGTTGCCGTCGTTTCAAAGACGCTGCTGCCGATGTTGCCCTCGGAACGCAAATGCAGATTTTGGGCAAAGTAGTTGCCGCCTATCGAACTGTCGTAATTATAGTCAAATACATTTATTCCCCAACGCTTCTGCTGGCTGGTAATTTTAGAGTTGACACCTTCACGCGGTTCGATGCGGACGATGCCTTGCTCGGCATCGGTAAAAATCGAAACATTTAACAGAGCGGAGACGACTTCAATCGGCAGTCGAAGCTGCTCGACATCCGCTGGAAACAGAATGTCGGCGGTGTTCGGAACGACGGCGACGCTCACCCCGTTTTCGCGGATTTCAAATGTTTGCTTGAGAAATTCGGCGGTGATGCCGTTGCGTTGGACGGTGACTTTTTCATTTTTGTTTTCGACTTCTATTAAATAACCGAGCCTCTGCGCCACCGGAACGATGGGAATTAAAGTTCTCGTGCCGAGTTTTTCCGCGTGATAGATCGGCGGCAATTCCGTGCCGCCGACGAACACTCGAAAACTGCCCACTTCCTGCGCGTAACTCACGCTGCTGAAAAGCAGAGCGAATAAAATCAAAGCGATTGAGTTTTTTGAAATTAGCATTCTCA
>JAYVGL010000169.1:0-3213 GCA_043772175.1 Pyrinomonadaceae bacterium
TCAACAAATCGAGCGCGGCTTTGTCTTTGGCGGTTTCGGAAAAAGCCGGAGCGCGATAAGCGATCTGCACAATCGGCAGCGTTTGCGAAGCCCATTCAATATGTTTGATTCGGGCTTCGGTCTGTGGATTTTCCGCCGGAATCGTCTGTTTATAATCGCCGCGTTTCCACGTCCCATAATACTTTTTAACCATCGCTGTAACTTCCGCCTGTTTGACATCGCCGACGACGATTATCGTCGTATTTTCGGGACGATAAAAGCGACTGAAAAATTGTCCGGCGTATTCGTATTGGTTCGGATAATCTTTGATGTCGGCGAGATAACCCATCGTCGTGTGGCTGTAAGTATGCTTTTTGAAAGCCGTTTCACGGGCGACCTCGTTCATTTTGAAAAACGGTGACGCGCTGTTTTTGTTGTATTCACCGAGAACTGCGCCGGCTTCGGTTTTATACTGTTCTTCGGAGAATTTTAATTTCTGAAAACGGTCGGCTTCAAGTTTTAAGATTTCCTCCAAATCTTCTTTGGCGAAAGTTTCGTGATAAACCGTCCGGTCGTCCGACGTGTAGGCGTTCGACGACGCGCCCGCTTTCTGCATAATTTCGTCGAAACGCCCGGCTGGGTAATTTTCACTGCCGCGAAACATCAGATGCTCGAAAAAATGCGCGTAACCACTCTTTTTCGCTTCGATTTCGTTGCGCGACCCTGCGCCGACAACCGTGTAAAGCGCGACCAGATTCGGATAATCGGTCGGGACGGTAACGACGCGCAAACCGTTCGTCAGATCGTCAACTTGATATTGATACGGGAAAACTTTGCGCGTCTGCGCCGGTGTGTTAACTGAAATCGTCATAATTAAAGTCAATAATAGTAAAAGAGATTTCATTCTATGCTCCTCGAAGTATTAAAATAGTACTGTTTTTTGATGAAATTCCGCTTGTTTTGTTGCTTCGAGAATATCAAAAAATCGTTTGCTTTCAAAAGGATGCGGAAACGATGTATGTATTTGCAAAATTATTGTTGTAATTCATTAAGTTTTGGTGTATAAATCATAGCGGACAAACCATTTTTTGTTTTTTGATAAGGAGATTATAAATGAAATTGAGTAAAAGTTTTTTATTTGTGGTTCTGAGTTTCTCCCTCTTTTCCGTTTCTTTTCTGACTTTAACGCCGTTGAGCGTTTTTGCCCAAGACACCAAAATTGCATTACAGCGCGGTTATCGCACCGGATATTCGGACGGTTATATGTCCGGCTATCGTGATTCAATTGAAAATGCCGCCAAAAGTTTCGATAAACACAGCGAATATACCAAAGCCGACCGCGCTTATCTGCAAAATTACGGTTCGCTCGAAGATTACCGCGACGGTTATCAGCAGGGTTTTGAAACCGGCTACAACACCGGATTTGAAAAACGCTCGTTCGACGCGGCACTACCGCTGAGTTTGAACAAACGCGGAGCCGTCGCCGTCAAAACGCCCGTCGAAACCGCCGTGCCGGTTGAAACTGCGCCGACCGAAACCGTGGTCGAGCAAAAAATCCCCGAAACGACGGTTGCCGAAACGGTTGCGCCGACCGATACAACCGTTACGACTCAACAGGTTTCTGAAAATACGCCTGCCGATTCGACAACCGGACAGCCGCCGATTGTCAACGCCAGTTATTCGTCGAACAATGAAAACGCGCTGACGATTCCGACTGATACGGAATTGATCGTCGAACTGCTCGGCGACATCAACACCGAAAAAAGCGCGGTCGGCGACAAATTTCAGGCTCGCGTCATTTCGCCGAGCGAACTCAGCGGCGCGATTGTCGAAGGCAGAATCTCAAAAATTCAAAAACCGGGAAGAATCAAACGCCGCGCCGAAGTTTCGCTCTCGTTCGACCGCATCATTTTGTCGGAAAAACGCTGGAGCAATTTCAACGCGATTTTGACCGAAGTTTTGCCGCAGAAAGGCGATAACATCAAACGCGTGGACACGGAAGGAACCATCGAAGGCAGAAGTTCTGTGAAAAGCGACATCACCAAAATCAGCGCGTCAACCGGAACGGGTTTGGTCGTCGGCGCAATCGCGGGCGGTCCGGTCGGCGCGGCGGTCGGAACCGGAGTCGGCGCGGCTTTCGGAGTCGGCGCGGTCGTCGTTGATCGTGGAAAACACATCCGCATCAACAAAGACCAACAAATCCGCCTCCGTTCGGTTTACGAAACGCAGATCAGGTAGCAGTGAGCAGTGAGCGGTAAGCAGAATTACTTTGGGCTGAAACTCCAATAATGCGAAGCAAACTGCTCACTGCTCAATAGTTTTGGCGCAGCCGAGCAAACACGCGCCTTTAAAGTCCACGAAATTTTGCCGCAAAGGTTTTTTGAGCATTCCTTTTTGAACTTTGCCGCCGGTTTCGTGGATATTTTTTTGCTTATGAATAACGAATTAAATCCGCGAAAAATTATCGCTTTGCTGACCGATTTCGGCACAAAGGATTATTTCGTCGGCGCGATAAAAGGCGTGATCCTGTCAGTCAACCCGAACGCGAACATCATTGACATCACGCACGAAATCGAACCGCAAAACATTGCGTCGGCTGGCTTTACGCTGCGGGCTTGTTACAAAAATTTTCCTAAACAAACGATTTTCGTCGCCGTCGTTGATCCGGGTGTCGGCTCGAACCGAAAAGCGATTACAGTCGAAACCGACGATTATTATTTCGTCGCGCCGGACAACGGTTTGCTGAGTTTTGTTTTCAACGGGCGCGATGATTTCAAGGTATTTGAATTAACCGAAGAAAAGTTTTTCGCTCAAAACGTCAGTTCGACATTTCACGGACGCGACGTTTTCGCTCCCGCTGCCGCGCATCTTTCAACCGGCGTTCAGCCTGACGAATTCGGTCGTCGGACAACGGATTATATTTGTCTCAACGAACCTGCGCCGAACGTCGAATCAAACGAGACAATCGTCGGCGAAATTATTTACATTGACCGCTTCGGCAATCTCGTCACCAATTTGACGAAAGAAGATTTACCGGACAAATTTGTTCTTGAAGTGAACAATATAAGAATCAATAGAATACGAAATTATTTCGCCGAAGCCGAAAAAGACGAGTTGTTTATAATTTTCGGGAGCGCGAACTTTTTGGAAATCGTCGCTTTCAAAGAATCGGCGGCTGATCTAATCGGTGCTGAAATCGGAGGTAAAATTTTTGTTACAAAGTCTTAAATTTCG
>JAYVGL010000170.1:0-24635 GCA_043772175.1 Pyrinomonadaceae bacterium
AAAAGGTTTTATTGACGAAGTAATCGAGCCTTCGCAAACACGCCCGAAACTGATTCGCGCTCTTTCGCTGCTGCAAAACAAACGCGACACGAATCCGCCAAAGAAACACGGTAACATTCCACTTTAGACTTTACATTAGAGGTCGGCAAGCCGACTGTTAATGTAAAACTTTTGACCGAATTGGTAACTGATTTAACGACAGCAATTAAAAACTTAAAATATAAACTACTTTACATTACCAATGTCTGAAATAAATGCCCGGCGTCCGACCTGGACGGAAATAAATTTAGACAGTCTGGCTTACAATTTCCGCTCGGTCAAAAACTTCGTCGGCGCAGAAGTCGAATACATGGCGGTCGTCAAAGCCGATGCCTACGGACACGGGGCGGTTCGCTGTGCCAGGATATTGGAAACTGAAGGCGTTGAATGGTTCGGCGTGGCTTTACCGGAAGAGGGTTTGGAATTACGAAAAAACGGTATTGGAACGCCGATCTTATGTTTAGGCAGTTTCTGGAGAGAGCAAGCTAATTTGTTGCTGCAAAACAATTTAACGCCGGTCATTTATCGAATTCCGCAAGCAGAAAACTACAATCGTTTTGCGGCGGAAAGAAATGTCGTCGCCGATGTCCACATCAAAATTGATACGGGAATGGGTAGAATCGGCGTTCGGTTCGACGAAGTTAAAGCATTCGTTCGGGAATTGAAAAGATTTAAAAATCTGCGCGTCGAAGGCGTGATGACGCACTTTGCGGCGGCGGATAATTTAGCGGAAAACGAGTTTACGAATTTGCAGATCAGACGGTTTGACGAGTCGGTCGAGACGCTTGAAAATGCCGGTTTTCGTCCGAAATATAAGGATTTGGCGAATTCTCCGGGCGCGATTGGTCATTCAAACGCCCTTGGAAATATGGTTCGACTCGGCGGCGTTTTATATGGTTTGGGCGGCGATGTGCTGCCGAAGGAAATTGTCAAACCCGAGTTAAAACCGGTATTATCACTTCACACTCGCATCGTGCATTTGAAAAAAGTTCCGAAAGGCGAAACGCTCGGCTACAGCCGAACTTTTCGGACGGATCAAGACTCGATAATCGCTACGATTCCAATCGGTTACCAGGACGGTTTTCGGCGTTCTCACTCCAATAACGGACAAGTCATCGTCAATAATAATTACGCGCCGATTGTCGGCAGAATTTCAATGGACTGGACGCTCTTGGACGTTACCGACATACCGAAAGTTAAAGTAAACGATGAAGTAATACTGATCGGCGCGAGCGACGAACTTAAAGTATTGGCTGAAGAGTTAGCGGAAAACACACAAACGATTTCCTATGAAATCACTTGCGGAATCAACCGCCGCGTCAGTAGAAAGTATGTTAAAGGCAAATAAAAGTCGGTGGTTTGAAAAGATATTTGCAATCTACAATCGAAATTTGCTTAAGCGTCGCTTTCATTCTTTTCAGGTTTCCGGCGTTGATGTTTTGCAGGAGGTTAAGCCGCAGATTATCTACGTCAATCATTCGAGTTGGTGGGACGGCTTGGCGGCGTTTGAAATCTTTAAATTGTTTGATTCCGATAGTTTCGTGATGATGGAGGAGAAACAGTTGAAAAACTTGCCGTTGTTTCGATTATTGGGAGCATTCTCGGTCGGTCGTGAAAATCCGCGTCAGGCAGTTGAAAGCATCAATTATGCGGCTGAGCTCCTTCTTGAAGATTCGCGCCGCACCGTCTGGATTTTTCCGCAGGGCGAGATTTTGCCGAACGACGTGCGCCCGCTGCATTTTTATCGTGGACTGGGGCGAGTCGTCGAAAAAGTCGGCGGTTGCACGGTTATTCCCTGTGCGATGCGCTATGAATTTTTGGGCGATTTCAAACCGGAAATTTTTATCAAAATCGGACACCCGATGCACTTCAGTCGCTCCGACAATTTCAAAGCGAAAAATTCGGCGGCGGTTTTTGAGGATAACCTGTCTGCAACGCTCGATAATCTAAAGCGCGATATTAGAGAGAAACAAACTTCAAGTTATACGAGAGTTTTCTGAAGCGGGAAAAAATGAGTTTGCCGGTTAGTCATCTGATTGAAATGCCGATTTTGCAGGAGCTTTCCGCCACCGGCGGCAGCGACGACGTGCGGTTTTTATATGACCGGCTAATCGCTTATTTTCCGCAGTTAACGCAGACGGAGATTATCGAGATTAAAAACGGGGCGAACAAAAATTGGCGAGCGGCGGTTCAGAAAGCCGGTCGAAGGCTCGACGAGAAAAGTTTCATCAAACGCCGTCAAGGTTTTTGGACGCTTACCGGTCAGGGAAAAGTTTCGGTTGAAAGCGAGGTTTTGGATTTTGCGCCGGTAAATTCGCCGGTCAATCAAACCTCTCACACCGACATTCAGCGGCTTCTGATGGAAATCGCCGGTTTTCTCGGCTTTTATGCGGCTATGGAATACGAATACTATGATGTCGTCTGGCGCGAAACGGAGAAAAGCCCGCGAATATCGCACATTTTTGAAGTTCAGCACAAAGGCAATCTCGATTCGGCGTTTGCCAAACTGAAACGAGCTTATCACAGCCAGCGAACCAAACCGTTTTTAGTAATTTCTTCTGAAAAGGATTTTAACCGTGCAGTCAAATCTCTCGTGCGCGAATTCCAAGAAATCGAAGCGGCGATAACGATTTTGACTTTCGTGCAAGTCGAAAAAGTCCATCGAAATTTGCAGTCCGTCGGCGAAATTCTGCCGAAGTTACTGGAGATTTGAACTCCGTCGGTTTCCGCACCGTCAAGTCCAGAAGTTTTTCATTCGACGAAGTTCCAAAAACCGATCAACCGTCAGGCTTTAGCGCATCCGTCATCCGCGCCCGCCGTTTCGCCGCGCTCGAACTGGCGGGCGAGAAATTATCTCTTTCGCTTTCCGGTTCAAACGGTTATTATGTTCAAGGAACTTTTTTCGCCCGAAATTTCCCGCTGACAAAACTACCCGATATTTTCTTTCCGATGAGCATTTTATTAACTTCTTTTGAGAGCCTTCTGGGTTTGCCCGAATTCGTCGCCTACATTTTTATTTTTATCGTCGGCGCGTGCGTCGGCAGCTTTCTGAACGTCGTCATTTACCGCGTTCCGAACGAGATGTCGGTCGTTTTCCCGAATTCCGCCTGCCCGAACTGCAAAGAGGCGATCAAGCCCTACGACAATCTGCCGCTTTTGAGTTGGCTGATGCTGCGCGGAAAATGCCGCAACTGCAAAAATCCGATTTCGGCGCGTTATCCGGCGGTCGAACTTCTGACGGCGATGCTTTTCGTGCTGGTTTATTGGAGCGTCGGCTTCGACTGGTTTTTGCCGATTGGGTTAATTTTCACGGCGGCGATGGTCGCCTTAATTTTCATAGACGCGGAAAATATGATTCTGCCGGATGTCATCACTTATCCGCTGCTGTTTTTTGCGCTGATAATTCGCCTTCTGTTTCCGATTTTCGTTGATGTCGAACGCTTCGCCGACATCAACATTTTTCCGCTGACTTATTTGCAAAGTTATCCGATTTGGCTGGTTTCATTGGTCGGCGCGATTCTCGGCGGATTAGTCGGCGGCGGTTCGCTCTGGCTGGTCGGCGAACTCTGGAAGCGTCTGCGCGGCGTGGACGCGATGGGTTTGGGCGATGTCAAAATGATGTTTGCGGTCGGCGCATTGCTGGGTTGGCGTTTAACTCTGCTTTCGATTTTTCTCGGCGCGTTCTCCGGCGCAATAATCGGAATTTTTCTGATTTCGCGGCAGAAAGACAAAGATATGCAGACGCAGATTCCGTTCGGAATTTTTCTCGGCATCGGTTCGATCATCGCGCTTTTGTTCGGCGAATCAATTATCAAATGGTATTTACAGATGTTTGCCCGATAGCAGCATCAACCGACTTTCGCCGTCGCTTCCAGACAATTCGACGAGCAGTAAAACACGCCCGAACGCAGTTTGAGAGCTTTGTTTTGCGGAATCCAGGTTCCGCATTTCGCGCAGTTGACCAAATTGGTTTCGGTCGAGTTCGCCGTCGCGTTAATCTGCTTTTCTTCGGTTTTGCTCATCTGCCGCATTTTCCGAAACATTCGGAAAACATACAAACCCATTTGAATTTGTTTGCGATAACGGCTGACGATTAACATCAGCACGATCAGCATCAAACCTAAAATTATTATCCACTTCATCAGTTTTGCGAGCCGGTTTTGACGTTGGCGATCTGCGTTTCGAGCTGCGCCAGATATTGATTGTTGGCGTTGGTTTCTTTGAGCCGGGCGACGAATTTTTCGGCTTCGGCGACTTTGTTTTGCGCCAGCAGCGTCTGCGCCATTACCTGCAAAGTCTTTTCGTGTTTCGGGTTGCTTTGCAGAGATTTTTGAAATTCGGCAATGGCTTTTTCATATTCCGGCGGCTGCGTCAGAAAATAAGTCAATCCGAAATCGGTGCGAACATCAGCGTCGTTCGGCTTTTCCGTCAGAGCTTTCTGATAGTATTCACGCGCTTTTTCAAACTGCGCGTTGTCCTTTTTGTTGTAGCCGATGTCAAAATAAATGTTTCCCAAAGTTACGACAACATCGTAATCTTTCGGATTATTTTCATAAGCGCGATTCAGAAGCCGCGCGACTTCCGCCAGCAAAACCGTGTTCTGCTTCATCGCCGCGTAGCGATATAAGGCTAAACCTAAATTTTTTTGAAACGCCGCATCGTTCGGATTTTTATCGGCTTCGGCGATTTTGGCAAGCACTTCGTCATCGCCCAAAGTCGAATCCGTCTGATTTTGCTTGGTTTCGTCGGCGGCGGTTTTCAAGCGTCCGTTTTCAGCGCGAAGCTGATTCATTTCATTGCGGTTGAGCGCGTTCGCCAACAAAAATCCACCGGCAAAACTAACGATAACCGCGACGATTGAGAGCCAAAATGCTTTTCCGTTCATTGCCGTCAATTTTAACAAACCGCGTTTAAAAAAGCGATGAGCATTGATTTTCGTGAAAATCAATGCTCATCGAAACTGTCGGCGACAAACTTCATTTTTTCTCTTTGCCTTCCGGCGCGATATACGGCAAATCTTCGGAACGGCGGCGCGGTAGCGGATCGGCGGTGCGGCGGCGCGGCACGACGGCGTTTCCGCGACGGTCAACGCTGCCCGTCGGTAAACCTTTGCCGTGAACGGCTTCGACTAAAATTCGCGTAATTTCCTGCGAGAGCGTTCGATGCTCCGCCGCCGCTCTTCGGCGCAGCGATTCTTTCAATTCATTCGGAACGTAAGCCCCGATAAAAACACCTTTGCGGTTAACCATAAAAAATTTGTGTTCTCCTTCGATTAAAAATAATTGGGAAATAAAAAATGTGCCTTGCGAGTCGAAACAAACCTGTAAGCCGAATTTTGTATCTGTAAAAAAACAGACGGCAATCATTCATCTAGGCGATTCGTTACCGAACCGCTCCAGCGACCTACCCGAAAACGCCGCCCGAATTGCTTCGGACTAGAGAGCGGGCAACTCTCTGAAAAGCGTTTTTCTATTTGGTCTTGCACCGCGAGGAGTTTACCCAGCCGCGTCTGTTACCAAACGCGCTGACGCGCTCTTACCGCGTCGTTTCACCCATCACCTTTGCAGGCTGGTCTGTTCTCTGTTGCACTTGTCGTCATCCGATTTTTTGCAAAATCGAATGCCCGGACGTTATCCGGCTCGCCGCCCTTCGGTGTTCGGACTTTCCTCTTAAATCTTTCAATCAAAGCGATTGCCCGGTTTGCTTCATCTCGCAAGGCTCAAGTATCTTAGCAAAAAATGTTCAACAAATAAAATTCGGTTTTATTCTAATTTGCTCGGCGAGCTTAGTTGATGATTTCGAGGGTGTCGCCGGCTCGCAAAATCGGGTCGGGCTGTTTGCCGCCTTTGATCGAATTCAAGTCGAACTCAATCGGCGAAAGCAGTCCGGCTTGATTTTTGCGGCGGATAATCACTCTTTTGACCGTCGCTTTTTTCAGTCCGCCCGAAGCCAAAACCGCTTGCGTCAAGGTCAGACCTTGATGAAATTCTTTCTGTCCGGCTGATGCGATATTGCCGCCGATGTAATAGAATTTCGGCACGTTCTCGTCTTCGGCGAAAACGTGGCTCGATTTGAATTCGACAATATCATTCGGGAAAATCAGCACGTCGTCGGATTTCGCGTCCTTCAAATCAATCGTTTCCGTTTCTGAATTAGCGCGTTTAATCACGGCGATACCGGCTTTCGACTGCACGACGGCTTCGGCGCGAACGGCGAACAGCGGCATCGCTTCACGCTGCAAATATTTCTCACCGGCTTTTTCGACCAGACCGAGAACGGTTATCTTATGGCTGGCGTATTCGCGGATTTTAACGGAAATCTGCGGATTTTCGTAAAGTTTAACTTTTTCTTTTAACAAATCCTCGATCTCTTCGTCGGTCAAACCGTTAACCGAAACCATCTCGCTCGCCAGCGGATAATCAATCGTGCCGTCGCTTAAAACCGTAAAATAAGTCGAATCTTTCGCGGGCGCGTTTTGTAAACTGATAAATAGAACGTCGCCGACACCGACTTTATAGATTTCCGTTGGCGCGACGGCGGCAGAAGTGTTGGCGCGTTTAACGATCTCCAGAGTTTTGCCGGCAATCGAACGACTCTCGAACGGTTTGTTCGTTTCGGCAGTCGGCAGATTATGGTCGCTCCGCGTTTTGGTTTTCGGGTTTTGCGAATAAGCGAAATTGACTTGTTTCGGCGTTGACTGCTGTTCCGTCTGCGCCAAAACATCGCCCGCCGCCAAACCGAGGACGAAAGCGAGCAGGGTAATTTTGGATAACACGGTGTTTTTCATAATTCTAAACCGGCGAAAACGATTCTCAGCTTTCGTGAGCGGCAATCGAAGAAATTTTTGCGGAGAAAAATTAAGATAAACCAATTTCGGGGTTCGAGCAAGTTTTCCGCCGATCAAAAGCCTTTTCGCCGACGTTTACATAAAAGGTCAAATCGGCGGCGGATTCTAGTAAATTTTTACATTTTGTGTTTTTTCTTCGGCGGAAAAGACTCAGCGGGAAAAAGATGCGCCCATTTTTCGCGGTAAAATTCGCTGACGGCGATTTCGACTGTATCGGCAGTGCGGCAGATTTCTAATTTTTTAACGAGTTCCCGTGTTTCTTCGAGGGCAATTTTTGAAACGACGCGGCGCACGCGCGGCATCGAATGGACATTCATACTCAATTCCGCCGCGCCGAGTCCGAGCAGAATCGGCACGTAAACCGGCGAACCCGCCATTTCACCGCAGACGACTGCCGGGATATTTCGTTTTTCAGCCGCCGTCAAAACCGTTTTCAATGCCCGCAGAACCGCCGGATGAAGGGTGCGAAACCAATCGGCGACCGTTTCGTTATCGCGGTCAACCGCCAGTAAATACTGGACTAAATCATTTGTGCCGAGACATAAAAATCCGACTTCCGCCGCGATTTCGTCAATCGTCAAAACCGCCGCTGGAACTTCGATCATCGCTCCGAGAAGCGGATTTCCGAAAGCGATTTTTCGCTTTTTCAATTTGTCTTTTTCGCTTTCAATAAGTTTTTTGACGCGCCGGATTTCCGCAATATCGGAAATCATCGGCAAAACGACGCTGATGTTATTGCCCGCCGCCGCTTGCAGAATCGCCCGAATCTGAACGCGAAACTCTTTCAAATGCGACAAACTGAGCCGCACGGCGCGAAGTCCGAGCGCGGGATTTTTTTCGCGTTCTTCGGTTTCGTCAGTCAATTGTTCGACGCTCAAATCGAAGGTGCGAATCCTTACGCCTTCTTCACCGGCTGACTCGGCGATTTTTCGATACGCTTTGATTTGTTCGCTTTCCGACGGAAAACCTTTGAACTGATTGAACAAAAATTCCGAACGATACAGCCCGATGCCCTGTGCGCCGAAACGCTTGGCTTCGGCGTAACCCTTCGGCAAATCGAGGTTAGCGCGAATTTTTATTTCGTGTCCGTCGAGCGTTTGCAGTTTGCCTTTAGTGATTTCGTCGTCATCGTCTTTTTGAAACGCGACGGCTTTGATTTCGTATTGTTCTTTTATTTCCCGGAGCGGATGCAGTATGATTTGCCCGTCGAAGCCGTCAACGATCACCTCATCGCCGTTTTTAACGCGCCGCAAAATTCTTTTCAGTCCGGTAACGGCGGGCAGATTCATTTCCCGCGCCAGAATAAAGGTGTGCGAAGTCCAGCCGCCGTTTTCCGTGATAATCGCCAGCGGCTGACTTTCGACGAGTTCGATTAAAGTCGAAGGTCGCACTTCTTTAGCGACGAGAATCGAATTTTTCTCCAAACGCTGCGTTGATTTGCCGCCGCCGCCGAGTGCCGTCAAAAGCCGCTCCGCGACATCTTCCAAATCAATGTAACGCTCGCGCAGATACTCGTCGGCAAAATTTTTATACTGCGCGATATAATCGTCCGTCACGATCTTTACCGCCCATTCCGCGTTGATTTTTTTTTCGTTAATACTGACTTCGATTTTGGTGTGCAACGATTTGTCTTCGAGAATTAAAAGATGCGCGTCGAAGATATTCGCCTTCGTTTTGTCCGTCCGATTGAGAGTGATTTTTTTCAACTGCCGCACGGCGAGGCGAGCCGCCGCCCGAAACCGACGAACTTCGCGCTCGATTTTCGAGGTTTCGATAGTTACTTTATAGAACTGCCGCCTGCGTCCGTGCAGGCAGATGATTCTTCCGACCGCAATGCCTCTCGAAACGGCGCGAGCGTTGATTCTGATTTCGTTTTTGGCGTTCGGCACGTTCGACAAATGAGAGTTCGGCTTTTTCGGGACAATCAATTTCATTATTCTAAACGACGGATATGATTACATTTGCGTCTTACTCGCCGTCTCTCATTTGATCGCCGCGGCTTTCGATTTGCTGATGATAATTCGACAAGCGTCCCCGGCGTTTTCGGCAAAATCGAGCCACGAGACATCCGATTTGCTGACGACCAGATTATCTTCCCAACACTGCACGACCGGTTTCCAGCAATCGCCCAATAAAACGAGCGGACGTTTTTCGATCACGCCGGTTTGGAGTTTATTCCACACCAGCGAAATTTCCGTAACTGTTCCCATTCCGCCGCGCAGCGCGATAAAGCCGACCGACCGCTGAATCAGATTTTGCAAACGGTCGTAAAAATGATCGGTCGCCACTTTGTCGGTCAGATAGCGGTTCGGTTCGCCTTTGAACTGGTTCATCACGATGCCGAAAACGCGCCCGCCGGCTTCGCGTGCGCCGCGTGAAGCGGCTTCCATCACGCCGAGATAACCGCCGGTGCAGATGGTGAATCCGGCTTCGGCTAATAATGTGCCGACGGTTTTGGCTTCTTTGTATTCCGCCGAATCTTCGCGGCAGCGCGAGCCGCCGAAAATGGTTACGATTTTATCGTTCGATGTTTCAATCACTTTGGTTTTATCAATTTTCACGGTGCTTAAATTACGCTTTACATTATATCCGAGAATGTTCCAAAAACAACTTTAAGCATGCGCCGCCGCTTCGTCCGGCGTTTGATTTCCGGCTTCGTGAATGGCACGCTGCGTGTCGGTCAAAAATAAAATGACGATCCCGATGGCGAAGAAAACGATCATCGAGAGAATCGCTTGCCGGAACGATCCCGTGATGCCGACGACGATGCCGAAAACCAAAGAGCCGATCAGTGAAGTTCCCTTTTCGGAAATTTCGTAAAGTCCGAAAAACGAGGATTCGCGTCCTTTCGGAATCATCTGTGAATAGAGCGACCGCGAAAGTGCCTGCGAACTGCCGAGAACCAAACCAATACACGCGCTCATCGCCCACGCCTGCGAAGGCGTTTCGAGAATCGCATAGGCGAAGATAATAATCAAAATCCAGATCACGAGCGAGATTAAAAGCGTCGTTTTCGTCCCGATAATTCGCGCCAACCGTTCAAAACCGATTGCGCCGACGAGCGCGGCAAGCTGCGAGACGAGAAAAATTCCGAGCAGAAACGACTGACTGGCTTTTTCGCCCCGCGATTCAAAAAGTTCCTGCGCGAGAAACACCGACGCGCTCGTGATAACCGTTTGAATTCCGTTGTTATAACAAAAACAGGCGGCGAGAAACTGCGCCGTGTAACGCAGTCTTTTCAATTCTCTGAAAGTGTTGCCGAGTTCCCGAAAACCCATCGAGACAACATTTTTTCCTTCGGGCAGATGTTTGACCGCGCCGCGCGGCTTAATGAGAATAAAGGTAAAAAGCGCGAAAATTCCCCACCAGAGCGAAGCCGCGACCAGCGACAAACGCACCGCCAATCCGGTCGTCAAACCGAAAGAAGCAGCGTTCTGCACAAGCAGGATATTTAGGATGAGCATTATAATTCCGCCGATGTAACCGGACGCGAAGCCGTAACTCGAAATGGAATCGCGGCGGTCTTCTGTCGTAATATCAACCAGATAAGCGTTGTAAAAGATATTCGCCGCGCCGAAACTCAAATTGGCGATAACCAACAGAACACTGCCGAAAACGTAGTTGGTTTCGGTGACGAAAAACAGCAGACAACTCGATAAAACGCCCAGATAACAAAAAATCGTCATCAGACGCTTTTTTAAGTTCGAGTAATCAGCGACCGCGCCGAGAATCGGAAGCAGCAGAACCTGACAGAAAACCGAAAGCGTAATGCTCAAATTAAACAGGTTTTTCGCCGTTACCGAACCGAGTATGCCGAAACTGAAAATCACGCCGTTGTCGCCGACGGCGGTCTGCGCCAAATCGGTTAGATAGGGTCCGAGCAGAACGCCGATCACCGTCGTATAAAAAGCCGAATTCGCCCAGTCATACATCAGCCAGCCGAAAATCTCGCGGCGGTCGTTTTTTTGCAGTTCCATAAATTTTTACTCTTCAAGCAAACTGATAATCGTCGGCGTGAGGTCGGTTAAATCCTTAACTTTTGCGGCAATCTCCAATCGTTTGCGTCCCCAAATGACTGTCGGCACGTCGTTCAAAGTATGATTTTTCTTGGACAAATCCTCGATGTTTCCGTGATCGCTCGTTAAAATAACGGTCGTCGTGTCCAGATCAATTCGACTTAACATTTCTCTGATAAATTCAGCTAGCGGCGGCAGATATTCAGCCGCTTTTTCAAAGTTCTGCGCGTGTCCGATTTTGTCGGTGATAAAGTATTCGTAAAGCGTGAAGCGGTGGTTTTCGACTAATTCCGCTAAAATCACGCCCGCGTCGGTCGGCGAAAAAATCGGGGCATCGAAGCCTAATTCAATTAAATGCCGGTTTGTAAAATCGTGAAAAAGTGCTTGGCGACCGAGTAAATCCGGCAGTCGGCGAAACGTCTGATTTGCCGCTTCCATCGCGCAGGTCGTCGCCGATTTCCAGCGCGGCGTATCAATAAAAAAGTTCGGCGTGTAGGCGTTGGCGAACGTGTTCGGCGTAATTTTCAGATTTTTTAATTGTAAAAATATCGAATGTTCCGCGATCACATCGCGCAGAATCTGATTCGGAAAACCTTGTTTGTGAACGCCCGAAAGCTGCGGCGCGTTGATGCCGGTTAAAATCGTCGTCTGCCCGGACGCGCTCTGCGGACGACCTTCGGTGCCGAGTCGCGGATCGGTCGGAATCATCACGCCGTCAAAAATAACCTTCGATTTTTCACCTATAAAATGCGCCAGCGGTTCGATGTTTTCGATACTGACAAGCGGATTTTCCGCACCGCGCGTCCCGATGCCCAAACCATCTATGAAAAATAATAAAACTTTTGGTTTCACTCGATTCACTTTATCAACTTTTGCCCGTTTGAAAAAAACCGACGCGGCTTAAATCGTGTTCCTTCGCCGCTTGAAACATCACGCCGTCAGACGCGGAAATTTTGATTTCCGATAATACGTCAGCTAAATTTTCCGGCTGGAAATAATTTTTCAAGGCGATCAAATCGGTCGGCGCGGTTAAAATAAATTCGTCAATCGCGCCGCCTTTCAATAAAGTTTTCAATTTTATCAACTCGCTCGTTTCGTTCCGAACCGCCTCGTAAACCGGCAGTTCGACGACTTCGGCGTTTTTTGCCCGCAGACCGTTTGCCAAATCGCTCGCTTCCGAATCGCTCGTCAAATAAAAAAACCGCAAACCGCCGATTTCCGCTTCGCCGATGTAGTTTATCAGTGCCGCGTAAACCTCCGCCGTCCCGACTTTCGCTGGAATGACATCGGCGTGAACCGAGGCGAAACGCAATCTGTCCGACACGGTTTCGCCGAACGCGCAAACTCGTATTTCGTCCAGATCGTAAAAATCAATCGCGTTCGATTCTAAAGTTTCCAGAAAATAATCAACCGTCAAAACGTCCGCGAAAATCAGCCAGTCGATTTTTTTCAAATTCGTAAAATGCGCCGTCTCCGTTTCGTTTAATGCCAATTTCGCCGTTTCGAGCGGCGGAAATAAAAATATATTCGCGCCCGATTTTCGCAGATCGCCGACGATTTTGCGGTTCGCCGCCGTGTCGAAAATCGCGTAAGCTGCGCCGTCTCCTGAATCGTTCATCGTTTCCGATTTTATAGGGAAAACGGTTTTTCGTAAATTTGCATTTGCCGATTAAAAAAAGTAAGGTTTGAACTCGTCAATCGTTTGCCGCTTTCCCGGCGCAAAACCTTTTACGACATCGTTTTATCATTATGAAAGCAATGATTTTAGCCGCCGGTTTCGGCACTCGATTATTTCCTTTAACGATTGACCGCACTAAACCGGCGATTCCTTTTTTGGGCAAACCGCTCGTCGGCTACGTCGCCGAATATCTCGCCAGATTCGGCTTTCAGGATGTCGTCGTCAACCTTCATCACCAGCCCGAATCGGTCAAAGAAGCCTTAGGCGACGGCAATGAATACGGCGTAAAAATTCATTACACGATTGAAACGCCGAAGATTTTAGGAACCGCTGGAGCCTTGGACAACGCGCGGCATCTGCTCGAAGACGACACATTTTTGATCGTCAACGGCAAAATCATCACCGACATAGACATCGCGGCGGCGATTGAAACGCATAAAAAATCAGGCGCAATCGCCACGATGGTTTTGAAGCCGAACACCAAACGCGAAAGATTTACCGAAGTTTTAACGAAAGGCGATTACATCGAAGGATTCGGCGATTTCACTAAACCATTGACCGAGGACGAGATAAAAGATACGGCGAACGAGATTCCAACGCCTTTGATGTTTACGGGAATTCATATTCTGGAACCGCGAATTTTCGATTATATTCCGCGCGGCATCTACTCCGATATCGTGCCGACGTTTTACAATCCGGCGATTGCCAACGGCGAGAAAATCGCCGCGCATACGACCGATGCTAACTGGTTCGAGCTTTCGACGATTCCGCGCTATCTGGATATTTCGCTGCAAATGATGAACGGCGCAAACGTCTGCGCCGGGGAAAACTGCACGGTTTCCGGCAGAGCGACCGTCCGCGATTCGGTGATGTGGGACAACGTGAACATCGCCGACGACGCGCATCTCTACCGCACGATCATCGCCGACGACGTGAAAATCGAAGCGGGCGAGACTTTTGAAAACGCGGCAATCGTCCGCGCCGAGATGGTCAGAAACTGCTCGGAGATTCCCGAAAAGGCTTTGAAAGGTTACATTCAGGGCGAAAATTACATCGTTCCGCTGATTTGATTTATGTCCGATTTTCGTCTGCGACTCGAAAGTTTTTTATCCGCCAGCCGTCAGCCGCCGGCGATTGAGCAATTAACGCCCGACGCTTCCACCCGCGAGTATTTTCGCGTTTCCTGGAACGGTAAATCGGCGATTGCCTGCGTTTATCCCGAATCTTTTTCCGCCGCCGAACAAACTTATCTCGACGTAACCGCTCTCTTTTTAACGTGCGGTTTGCCCGTCGCCGAAATTTACGATTTCGACGAAGCATCAGCCGTTATCATTCTCGAAGATTTCGGCGATACGATTCTGCGTGATGTTTTATTAAAAGCCGACGACCCGAAACGTGAAGAATTATTAAACGAAGCCATCGGTTTGATCGCCCGAATTCAAGCGTCAACGGCGCAAGCCTTTGCGCTCAACTCAATCGCCTCGCGCCTCAAGTTCGACGAAGAAAAATTGCAGTGGGAATTAAACTTTTTCAAAACGCATTACTTTGAAACCTTCCGCCGAACGAAACTTTCCCAAACTGCCGACGAAGCGTTGAACGCCGAATTCCGAGAGCTTTCCAAAATACTCGAAGCCCGCGCCGAGGTGTTGTGTCATCGGGATTTTCACGCGGCGAATCTGATGATTGATAAAGGAAACCGTTTGCGGATCATTGATCATCAAGACGCGCGAATCGGCTCGGCGACTTACGATTTAGTATCACTTTTGCTCGACCGCGTAACGAAAACTCCAGATGTGAATTGGCTCGAAAATAAAAAGCGTTACTTTTTGAACGGACGCGAAAAACTCGGACTCGCAGCGATTGAGTTCAAAGAATTTGAACTGGAATTCCAAATGCAAACCGTTCAACGCTGCCTGAAAGCCGTCGGAACTTTTTCTTTTCAGTCGGTTAATCGCGGCAAAACTCATTTTATTCCGTTTATCGAACCGACTCTGCGGATAGTTTTGCAGACTTGCCGGCAACTCGAAAGATTTCCGAATCTGCAAAAAATTATCGAGCGAGAATTAAACTCTTAAATAATCGCCGCGCCAATTTTTGACCGCCAGCTTTATTTCCCCGGTGTCTTTAAATTCGCCGTTCAAAGTTCTCCGCACAAGTTCCGGCAACTCCGCGTCGGACGCGAAACGCAGGGCGAGCATTTGCCCGGTTCGCAATGCTACCGCTTTTTCGGCGAGATCGTTCGGCAGAACATCTTTATAGCGCAACGATTCTTCCAACCGAATTATACGATCCTGCGCTTTTAACGCTTGCAGCCGCGCCGCCACCGACATCAAAGTCAGCACGAACGCCAGCAACAGGTTTTCGGCGCGGTCGAGCGACCTTTCTTGATACAATCTGAAAATCTGCCAAAACAGATTTAGAAAAAGCAGCGGCGAAATAATGAAATGAACCAGCGGATACCAACGGACGTGATTTTGGAAATTTTGTTGTTCGGGCATAATTTACGAAAAACTTAAAGAAGTTTCAAATCTACATTTTTAATCGAATTTGCACGGCGGCGGCGAAAAAGTCAATCGGTGAATCGCCTAAAACACCTCACCCGTATATTTTGCCGAAGCCGCGTCTTTTGATATGTTAAAATCTAAGGCTATGAACGATAGACGAACGCGAAGAACTGCGCCGATACATCAATCGCTGGAAGGAAACCGACGAGTTTCTAAAAAATTTGCGTCGCAAAGAAATCCGCGATTTGAATATCGCCGAAGAAATAATGTCCTTAAACGATGCGTCCGAATCGGCTCTGCGTTTTTATCCGCCAAAACCGACTTCGGGTTTGATCGAGATGCAGAGATTGTTCGCCAAACTCAAAAAATGAAACAGACTTTTGAAGCCGACCAGGAAATACAGACGTTTTTCCAGCGAAAGCGGCTGGCGATTCTGCTCTATTGGCGGAGTCGCGCTTCAGCGTTGGGTAAAGCCGCGCCTGACAAACGATGCTGATTTAACACTGCTGACGGGTTTCGGTTCGGAAGAGATTTTCATTGATAAAATTCTTGAGAAGTTTCAGACACGAATCGCTAATCTGAAGGAATTTGCTTTGCGAAACCGTATTTTACTGTTACAAGTTAGAAATATCGGTATAGACATTTCGCTCGGCGCGTTATTTTTTGAAGAAAATGTTGTTAATCGCGCCACCGAGTTTGGGTTTTTGCCGAACGTCAAACTAATAACTTATTCAGCCGAAGATTTAATCGTTTTCAAAGCGTTCGCCGCCCGCTCACAAGACTGGGCAGACATCGAAAACATTATTCTCGTTCAGCAAAAGCTCGATTGGAAATACATTAACGAACAGCTCGCGCCGTTGGTAGAATTAAAAGAAGAACCCGAAATTTTGACGAAATTGGAGAAGTTAAGAAAAGAATTTTAATCATCAATGAATCAAACATACATCAACGAATTAAAAAATCACATCGGCGCGGAAGTCGTGCTGAAAGGCTGGCTTTATAATGCGCGTTCGAGCGGCAAACTGGCGTTTTTGCAGTTGCGCGACGGAACGGGCATCGTGCAGTGCGTCGTTTTTAAACCGAACGACGAAGCGTTGTTCGAGGCGGCGAAATCGCTCGGACAGGAGTCTTCGATAATTATTACAGGCAAAGTCAAAGAAGATATGCGCTCCAGTATCGGTGTCGAATTGGATGTAACCGGCTTGGAAGTCGTGCAGAACGCGGCCGATTATCCGATTACGCCGAAGGAACACGGGACGGAATTTTTGATGGACAACCGTCATTTGTGGATTCGTTCCAAAAAGCAGAACGCCGTTTTGAAAGTTCGCCACACGGTCGTTAAAGCGACCCGCGACTTTTTCGACGAAAACGGCTTTATCTTAGCCGACACGCCGATTTTCACGCCCGCCGCCTGCGAAGGGACGACGACGCTGTTCGAGGTTGATTATTTTGAAGACGACAAAGCGTATCTGACGCAATCGGGACAGCTTTACAACGAAGCGACCGCCGCCTCTCTGGGGCGAAGCTACGCTTTCGGTCCGGTTTTTCGCGCCGAAAAATCGAAAACGCGGCGGCATTTGACGGAATTCTGGATGGTCGAACCGGAAATGGCTTACGCGTATCTCGACGACGTGATGAATTTGGGCGAAGGTTTGATTAAATACATCGTCGAACGAGTTTTAGCCGAACGGCGCGAAGATTTAGCGACGCTCGAACGCGATGTTTCCAAGCTCGAAGCGATCATCGCCAACGGTTTTCCGCGCATACACTACGACGAAGCGGTGAAATTATTAAAAGCCGGTTTCACGAAAGGCGAACTCGAAAACGATTTTGAGTGGGGCGGCGATTTCGGCGCGCCGGACGAAACTTACATCTCGAAACAGTTCGACGCGCCGGTTTTCGTCCATCATTTTCCCGCCGCGATCAAAGCCTTTTATTTTGAACTCGACGCGGAACGCCCGGAATTAGCTTTAGGCGCGGATTTGCTCGCGCCCGAAGGTTACGGCGAAATCATCGGCGGCGGCGAACGGGCGATGAATCTCGAATTTATGGAAACCCAAATTGAAAAACACAATCTGCCGAAAGAATCGTTTGAGTGGTATTTAGATTTACGCCGCTTCGGAAGCGTTCCGCACGCCGGTTTCGGAATGGGCATCGAACGCTGCACGGCGTGGATGTGCGGCATCGAACACGTTCGGGAAACGATTCCCTTTCCGCGAATGCTCAATCGTTTGAAACCGTAAAATTTTGCGGACGGAGTTTTCAATCGAAAGCGCAAAATTTCGGGTTCGACTCCGGCAAATCCTGCCGCGAGCCGAACCGATGGATTTTTGAAGGCTGTGTCGAGTTGTCCGACGTACCGCGTCTGCCGGAAATCGAATTGGAAATTACCGCCGAACGAATTTATGACCGCGTGAAAGTTCAGCCGCCATCGGAAGTTTAATTCGGTTATTTATTCGGCGTTAATTGTCAAAAGCGCGATTTCCGGCGGGACGAGAAAGCGAAACGGGAGAATGCTCGTGCCGATGCCGGCGGTAATGAAAATATCAACATTTTGGTCAAGGACGTGACCTTGCGCGAATTTTTGCCCGTAGCTGGAAGGAATAATCGGTGCGCCGATAACCGGCAGCCAAATTTGCCCGCCGTGCGTGTGTCCGTTCAAAACCAATTTCAGGCGGCTCAAATCCGGCGTTCCCTGCGTGATGATCGGCAGAATATCGGGGCTGTGTTCCAGCACGATGATGTCGCCGTTCTGCTCGTTTGACTGAATGACGCGGCGGATGTCGTCGGCAAAACCGTTCCAGGAACGCACCGCCAGATGATCTTTCAAACCGAGCAAACGAATCTTTTCGCCGTCGCCGCGTTCGATCAAAGCCATCTCGTTTTCCAGAGTTTTAATGCCGACGCGCCGCAGTTCCGGGGCGACTTTATTATCTCCATACCAGCCGTCGTGATTGCCCAAAACCGCGTAAACGCCGTATTTCGCTTGAAAGCCTCTGAGGTTGTCGGCGACTTCCGCCATCGGCATTTTGAGGTTGATGTGGTCTTCGCGTTCTTCGGAAACATAATCGCCCAAAAGAACGATCAGGTCGGGATTCTCGGCGTTGGTTTCCGCGACGACGCGCCGGATTTTCTCCGCCGTTACGCCGTTCGAGCCGCCGTGTATATCGGAAATCGCCGCGATTTTGAAATTGTCGAATGCCGGATTCCAACCTTTGATTTTCAACGTCTCACGCCGCACGATCAGACGATTCGGCTCGATGAAATAGCCGTAAGCCACGCAGAGCAGACCGATGACGGCGACGACCGCAATTAAGAAAAGTGGTTTTTTCATTTAATCGGGAAATACTCGTGCCAGCGTTTGTCAACCAGCTTTACGATGTCTTCACGCGCCGCGACTTCCTTCGGATACCAGGGTTTCATTCGCGCGTCAATAACCATCGGCGCGTGATATGAAATATGATTGTTTTTCACCGTCAAATCTCCGGCGCAGATGTCGGTCGAAGGATTAAATCGCGTCCACGTCGCCCATAAGAATTGGTCGGCGGAATCGGCGTATTCGAGTTTATCGTGCAGCACGACGATTTGAAAATCGTCGAACGCGCCGCATTCGGCGATTCGCTTGCCCAATTCTTCATCGGATTCATAGTTTTCCGCTTCTAGAACAAGACAGCCGCCGCAGAAAACTTTCGCCCGTTTGATGCCGTGCGGCAAATCGCCGTGAAACTCGCGCTGCAATTCCCGCTTCGCTTCGCCGACACCGACGAGCATCGCTTTCGAGCCTTTGTTTATTTTGCCCGAAGCGTAATCCAAAGTGTCGAAGGAAGTCCGGTCGAAAATAAAAAAGTCGCTCGTCCAGTCAACTCGCGCCAGAATATATTCAAACAGCGATTTGAAATCCCGCAAATCCTGCGGTTTATCGGTTAAAAGCAGAAATTTAGTCAGCGTCAACTGCCCTTCGCCCAAGATTCGAAATCCCGCGCCCAACGCTTCCCGCGAATACCTTTCTTTGACGACCGCCGCCGCCAAACTGTGAAATCCTGTTTCGCCGTAACTCCACAAATCTTTGACGGCGGGCATCACAAGGGGAAAAAGCGGCGACAATAATTCCTGTAAATAATCGCCGATGTAATAATCTTCCTGACGCGGCTTGCCGACGACGGTCGCCGGATAAATCGCGTCTTTGCGGTGAAAAATCGCCTGACATTCAAAAACCGGATAATCGTGAACCAGTGAATAATAACCGTAATGATCGCCGAACGGACCTTCGGGACGACGAACTTTCGGCGGCACGATGCCGCTGAAAACGAATTCGGCTTCGGCGATCAGGCGCAAACCGTTCGGCATCGGATTTTTAACGGTTTCGATTTTCCCGTTCGCTAAAAGCGAGGCGAGCATCAATTCGGGAACGTCTTCGGGAAGCGGCGCAATCGCCGCCAAGATCATCGCCGGTGCGCCGCCGACCGTGATATTTACGGGAAGCGGCTGATTATTTTGCTCGGCTTCGTAATGATGAAAGCCGCCGCCTTTGCCGATTTGCCAGTGAATGCCGGTCGTCGTATCGTCGTAACGCTGAATGCGATACATTCCCAAATTGTGTTTGCCATTCACAGGACTTTCGGTGTAAACCAACGGCAAGGTGACGAAATGCCCGCCGTCTTCGTGCCAGAGTTGCAAAAGCGGGACTTCCGTCAATTTCGGTTCGCGGCTGAATCTTTCCAAAACGGGAGCGTTTTTAACCGTTTTCGTTCCCAATTTCAGCGCGTCGAAAGCCATCTGCCGGTAATTCCACAATTCTTTCGGTTTCGGCGGCAATAGAATGTCAACCATCTCGACCGCGTTTCTAACGAATTCCTGCGGGCGTTTCGTAAACGCGAGTTCGATGCGTTTGATGGTTCCGAAAAGATTGGTAACGACGGGAAACTGCGAGCCTTTGACGTTGGTAAAAAGCAGAGCCTTGCCCTGATTCTCGATCACGCGCCGGTGAATTTCGGCGATCTCTAAGTAAGGGTCAACTTCGGCGACGACTTCGATGAGTTCGTTTTCGCGCCGCAACGCTTCGATAAATGAACGTAAATTTTTGTGCATAGCTTCCGTTCTATTCAAACAAACACGCGGCAAAAAGACAAAAGGCGGAAATATTAGAAATCTTCCGCCGTTTGATTATTTTCACTGCGTTCGGCTTTTCACTTTCGCAAATCGTCTTTGCTCAAATCGAGTTCGTCGGCTTTGACGACTGCAATCGGCATATTCGGAAAACGCTTTGCCAGATCGTCTTTGAATTTTGCGTAATCGCCGACGATGATAATATCGCCGCCGATCAGATTGCTTTTCGCAAAATCACGGACTTGTGCGTCCGTTACGGCTTGCACGTTTTTCGTATAAGAATTCAATTCGGCGGTCGGCAAACCAAAACTGTATAAATCGGCAATCGCCGTTGCCAGACCTTCGTTCGTTTCCAGATCACGACCGAAGTTACCCGTCAAAACCGACTTCCGCGAAACCAGTTCGCCCGCCGCTGCCGAACTGTCGCCTAATTTTTTGATTTCGGCTAAGACCAATTCGGCAACTTCCGCCGCCGATTCGTTTTTAGTCTGGGTGCGGGTGGCAAAGTTAGAAATGTATCCGCGCCACGCAAAACTGCTTCCCGCGCCGTAACTCAAGCCGCGCTTGATTCTGATTTCCTGGTTCAGTCTTGACGAATATCCGCCGCCGAGAATCGAGTTCAAAACAATCGCGTTAAAGTAGTTCGGCTCACTGACACTTTCATTTGTGTCGTTGATCTGATTTCGCCCGTATTCTACATATTTCAGATAGCTAACCGAAGACTGCCCGGAATTCGGCAAATCAATTACGAGAATTCGTTTGAATGCTGGAAGAGGAGTGTCAGCGTTTTCGGCGACTCGCGGAGATTCGTCCATCGCCTGAAAAATTTCCCCCATAATCACGGGCGGCGGATTCTTCCACAGTCCGAAATATCTTCGCGCGGCGGCGTTTGCCTGAAGCATTGAAATATCGCCCGTAAAAATCAAAACGGCGTTTTGCGGCAGATATTGCCCGCGTTTAAATTCGACAAAATCTTGACGCTTTAAGTCGCTGATACTTTCAGGGGTTCCGCCCGCCGGATGTTCGTTAAAAGCATAACTGCCGGCGACATAGTTTGTGAGAAATCCGGGTTGTTTCAAATTGTAAGCCAATCCGTCGAGCGTCTGGCTTTTCAGCAAATCAATTTCGCTTTGTTTGAACGCCGGATTCAAAACCACGTCCGCCATTATCGCCATCGCCTGATTTAATTTATCCGACATTATGCTGACGGTGATGACCGATTTGTTCCAGTCCGCGCCGGTGTTGATCGAACCGCCAAGAAATTCCAACTGTTCGGCGATTTGGGTAGCGGTGCGCGTTCTCGTGCCTTTCGTTAAAAGTTCGGCGGTCATATTCGCCAAACCCGCTTTTTCAGAATCTTCGGAGTTCGCGCCGTTTCCGATAAAAAGTTGAATTGTCACGAGCGGCACGTTTTTTCGTTCAACGACCGCGACGGTCAAACCGTTCGGCAATTTCTTTTCTTTGACCGCCGGAACGCTGACGGCTTTCGGCGCGGACGGCGCGGGCGGCATCTCGGTTTGCGCGGACGCGGATGAAAAGACGAAAGTTAAGAAGCAAACGGCGAAAAACAAACACGTCGAAACCGAATAGCCGCGAGGTTTGCCGACAACTGACGCAGCCGAACTATTTTCCGTTTTCCATTTTCCGTTTTTCATTTTCTTCCCCATTATTTCCCCTCTCCTTGTTGATAATAAATTACGACGCGGTTTTTGTCGGTGAAGTATTTTTTCATCACGCGCTGCACGTCCGCCGCAGTTACGGCTTGCAGTTTGCCGATGTCGGAGTTGACGGCGTTCGGGTCGCCGCCGTAGGCGACGGCGCGTTCGATGGCGATGGCTTTGTCGTCGTTGGTTTCCAGTTCCTGCAATTTTTTCGTGATTAACTGATTTTTCGCTTTTTCCAATTCTTTGGCGGAAACCGGCGCGGAGCGTATTTTGAAAAGCTCGGCGAGCAACGCTGTTTCGAGTTCCGCCGGAGTTTTGCCCTCCGAAGCAATCGCCAGAAAATATAGCAGACCCTTGTCAACGCGAATGTCGGCGTTAAATGATGCTTCCTGCGCGATTTTTTGTTTGTAAATCAATGATTGATAAAGCCGCGCACTGTCGCCTTCCGACAAAATCGTTTCGGCGAGCCGCAGCGCGGGAACGTCTTCGTTTTTTGAAGGCGGCGCGAGATATGTTATGACCACCGCCGGAAACGGCACGTTCGGTGCGGTTTCGACGTAGCGTTTCTCCGCCGTGCGTTCCGGCTCAATCGCCGTTACTCGCGGAATCGCGCCGTTTCGCTTTTTGATTCTGCCGAAGTATTTATCCGTCCAAGCGTCGAGTTGCGCCGGTTGAAAGTCGCCGACGACGATCAAAACCGCGTTGTCGGGACGATAAAATGTTTGATAAAATTCCCGCGCGTCGGACAATTTCGCTGCATCCAGTTCATCTAAATTGCCGATTCCCGGACGTTTGTAGGGATGCGTCGTGAACGAAAGTTTTTCCAAGTATTGCCCGTTGAGCATTCCGTAAGGATTCGCCAAAATCCGCTGACGAAATTCTTCTTTGACGACACTGCGTTCGGAAATGAAATTGGCATCGTCAACATTCAGATTAACCATTCTGTCGGCTTCCGCCCACAGCAGCGTTTCCAAATAATTCGACGGCACGACTTCGTAGTAATTCGTAAAATCGTCATACGTCGAAGCGTTATTAAAGCCGCCGACATCTTCGGTCAAACGGTCGAACTGTTCATTTTTCAGATTCTTCGACGATTTGAACATCAGATGTTCAAAAAGATGCGCGAAACCCGAACGCCCGTTCGGATCATCTTTCGAGCCGACGTTATACCAGACGTGAATCGCCACCGTCGGACTGGAATTATCCTGTAACGAAACTACTTTCAAGCCGTTCGATAAAATTCTTTCCTTGATATTCAGCGGCGCGACTTTTGTTTGCGCCGAGTCCGATTGAATAAAAAAGACGAGCGTTATTATTGCTAAAATGACAATCTTTTTTCGCATAATTATTGACTGAAGTGAACCGGCATATTTCATAACTTTATTTCACCTCAGAAGTTTATATTTAATCGTAATCGTAAAAACCCTTTCCCGATTTGCGTCCGAGCCAGCCGGCATCAACCATTTTGACGAGCAACGGACACGGACGATACTTCGAGTCGCCCAAACCTTCGTGCATTACTTTCAAAATTGCCAGACAAACGTCCAAACCGATAAAATCGGCGAGCGTCAACGGTCCCATCGGATGATTCATTCCGAGTTTCATAATGCCGTCAATGCTTTCTTTGGTCGCTACGCCTTCGTAAAGTGCAAAAATCGCTTCGTTAATCATCGGCAATAAGATTCGGTTCGCCACAAAGCCCGGAAAATCCTGACAATCGAGCGGCGTTTTGCCCATCTTCTCCGACATCTCCTTGACTTTGGCATAAGTTTCGTCGGATGTCGCAATGCCGCGAATGACCTCCACCAATTTCATCAGCGGCACGGGATTCATAAAGTGCATTCCGATAACCTTATCGGCGCGTTTGGTCGCGGCGGCGATTTTCGTGATCGAAATCGAAGACGTATTCGATGCCAGAATACATTCGGCGTTCGTGATCGCATCCAATTTTTCAAACAACTGCTTTTTGATGTCGAAGTTCTCCGTTGCGGCTTCGATGACTAAAAAACATTCTTTCAAATCTTCGAAGTTTGTTGTCGTTTTAATCCTGCCGAGAATTTCCGCTTTTTGCTCTTCGGTCATCGTTTCCTTTTTGACGAAACGGTCGAGACTTTTGCCGATTGAATTGAATCCTTTTTGCACAAATTCGTCTTTGATGTCGCACATTACGACTTCAAATCCGTTTGCGGCGGCGGTTTGCGCGATGCCGTTGCCCATCGCTCCCGCGCCGACGATTCCGATAATTTCACTCATTTTATTTGGTTCCTTGCTGTTAGAATTTGATTTGTGTTCTTGCTTAAAATTTATCGAAAATCGCCGCACAAAACAAACAAGCGGCGAGCATTAAAAATCTCGTCGCTTGTTGATGCTGTTTTAAGTTTCCGTTTACTGCCAGTTGTTCGGCGGCGGCGGCGTATAGTTGAACATCGGCTGGCGTTCCTGTCCGCCGTTCAAATAATACTGTTTTCCCTCTTCGCCGAACATAAACCACAACCCGTAAACTCCTAAAGCCGTTCCCAGAGGAATTCCGGGCAAACAAATAATGCTGGCGACAATCGCCCACGTTCTCGCGCCCGGTTTTTCCTTCAACATTTTATACCCGGCAGTTAGATTGATACCGGCGAAAATCAAGATGAGCGGCGCGATGACGAAAGCCAGCACGATAAACATCGTTCCCATAAACTGTTCTTCCGGTCGGTGGGCATTCGCCGAAAACATCACGCCCAGAATGCCGTAAATCAATCCGACGAAAATGCCGCCGAACGCCTGCAAGCCGCCCTG
>JAYVGL010000171.1:0-2774 GCA_043772175.1 Pyrinomonadaceae bacterium
CGAACAATCGGTTGAAGTCGAAGCGCAGATGAAGCGCACCGAAGCGATTATTGATTCGATGACGAAGCAGGAACGTCAGAATCACAAAATTATTGATGCGAGCCGCAAAACGCGCATCGCCAAAGGTTCGGGAATGACGATTTCCGATGTCAACGGTTTGATTCGCCAATACGAGCAGATGAAGAAAATGATGCAGCAGATGAATCGCGGCGGACTTTTCTCGAAACTCGCCGGCAAAGCGATGGGCGGACTCGGCGGCGGTTTAGGCGGATTGATGGGCGGCGGCGGCGGACTCGGCGGATTATTAGGCGGAATGGGCGGCAACGGCGGCGAAGCGGAAGAATTCGGCAACAGCTACGAGGAACAAACCGATTCACTGGCGAAGAAATTAAGGAAAAAGAAACGACACAAGAAAAAGAAGTAATGGTAAATGGTGAATGGTGAACGGTGAATTTAACAACTCCGGCATTCACCATTCACCATTTACCATTTACCATTAAAATTTATGTTAAATATCAGTTTGATGAGAATGGGCGCGAAGGGAAAGCCTTTTTACCGCGTCGTGGTGAAGGAAAAACGGTCGAAACGCGACGGGAAATATCTCGAAAATGTCGGAACTTATAATCCGATGACCGATCCTTCGACGGTTGATTTGAAGCACGAACGGATTCAGTATTGGATTTCGGTCGGAGCGCAGCCGACGGAAACGGTGGCGAGCTTGATTAAACACAATCCGATTCAAACCGCCGAAGAAAAATTGACGGCGGCGGAGACCAGAGCGGCGAAAGTCGTGGCGGACAAGCAGGCAAAAGCCGACGCGCGGAAAGCGGCGGCGGAAGCCAAGCAAGCTGAAATCGAACGCGTGGCGGCCGAGAAAGCGGCGGCGGAAAAAGCTGAAGCCGATGCCGCAGCGCAAGCCGAAGCGGATGCGAAAGCTGAGGCGGACGCGAAAGCTGAGGCGGACGCGGCTCAAGCTGCTGAATCAGCCGAAACTGAAACCGCGACGACGGATGAAGCACCGGCTGACGCAGTAACTGAAGAAGAAAAACCGGCGAGCGAGTAATTCGCGCTGAATTTCTTTTTTCGGTCTTTAAACTTATGAAAGAAGCGGTCGAAAAAATCGTGACGGCTCTGGTTGACGACAAAGAAGCGGTCGAAGTTTCCGAAGAGTCGGGCGAACGGGCAACCGTTATCAAGTTACGCGTGGCGGCGAACGATATGGGACGCATCATCGGGCGCGAAGGTCGCACGATCAAAGCGATTCGCAGTCTGCTGTTTGCCGCCGGACAGAAGCACGGCAAGCGGTTCGTGCTGGATATTGTTGAATAGTTCGGAGAGTTTGGAGAGTCTGGAGAGTCTAGCGAGTCGTCAGGCGATTCTAACTCTCCAGACCCTCCAGACTCTATGGACTCTCCAGACTCCCCGAACTTGATAGCAATCGCTAAACTCGCCAAGCCGCGAGGACTTCGCGGCGAAATCGTCGGCGATGTTTTGACCAACTTTCCAGAAAGATTCGACGACTTGAAAAGTGTTTCAATCGTCTATCCGAACGGCGAAACGAGCGCGGGCGAAATTGAAAAATTCTGGTTTCAGAAGGGAAGAATCGTTCTGAAGTTCGTCGGATTCGACACGATTGAAGCGGTGGAAACTCTGCGGAACTGCGAAATCTGCGTTTCAGAAACCGAAGCAGTCGAACTTGAAACGGATGAGTTTTTCGATTGGGAACTGGAAGGCTGCGCTGTCGAAACCGTCGCTGGCGAAAAATTAGGCATCGTCAAAGAAGTGATGCGAACCGGCGGCACGGAAGTTTTGGTCGTGACGGGGGACGCGAAAGAATATCTGATTCCATTCGCCGAAACGATTTGCGTCGAGGTTGACGTTGAAAATAAGTTGATAAAGGTTGACGCGCCCGAAGGCTTGCTCGAATTTTAGATTTGCGATTTTGGATTTAGGACTGACGAAACGAATCTAAAACCCAAAATCTAAAATCCAAAATGCGAGTTGATGTTCTGACAATTTTCCCCGAATTTTTCGGCGCGGTTTTCGACTTCGGAATTATTCGTCGAGCGAAGTTGGCGGGAATTGTAGAGCTTAACTTACACGATTTACGTTCTTTTACAACCGATAAACATCGCAAGACGGACGACACGCCGTTTGGCGGCGGCGACGGAATGGTTTTGAAATGCGAGCCGATTTTCAACGCTATTGAGCAAATCGTCGGAACTTGCGAGCGTGAAAGTTATCCCGAAAAAACGCGAGTCGTTTTGCTTTCGCCGCAGGGAAAGCCTTTGAAACAGGCAATTGCGCGACAGTTTGCTGATGCAGCAAATCACGTTATTTTGATTTGCGGACGTTACGAAGGCATTGACGAACGAGTTAATGACGCGCTCGTTACCGATGAAATTTCCATCGGCGATTACGTTTTGTCGGGCGGCGAACCGGCGGCGATTGTTTTGACCGACGCGATTGTCCGGCTCTTGCCGAACGCTTTGAGCAGCCAAACGTCAGCCGTTAATGATTCGTTCACGGAGAATCTACTGGATTTTCCGCATTACACACAGCCGCGTGACTTTCGCGGAATGGAAGTTCCCGAAGTTCTTTTGAACGGCAATCACGCCGAAATCGAGAAGTGGCGAGAACAAAAAGCGTTGGAAAAGACGCGAAATTTTAGAAGTGATTTATTAGATTAAGGAGCATAGTTGAAGTGAATAGCTAAAGGTAATACGAATTACTTCGCGCGTCTCACCTCTCACTAATAAAAAAATGAACCGTTT
>JAYVGL010000172.1:0-30731 GCA_043772175.1 Pyrinomonadaceae bacterium
GCCGTCGCCGAAAACGCCGGTGTTCGGCTGCTCCAATACAATCGCCGGATTATTTGCCATAAAATTCCTTTGTTCGCTTTGCCCGTTTGATTATAGAAAATTGCAATCAGCCGAGTTATCCGCAAAATTCACAATATGTTTCCCGTGGATTTAGTTTATTATAAAAACGGCGAAAACGCCGCCAAAATTTTATGAAAATTTTAGTTTCAGGGGCGAGCGGTCTGGTCGGAACGCATTTGGTTCCGACTTTGCTGGCGAAAGGCAATCAGGTTTATAAATTGGTGCGCCGTGCGCCGCGCGGCATAGACGAAATCGAGTGGGACGCGGAGAAAGGCTTTGCCGACGAAGAACGATTGGAGAACTTCGATGCCGTCGTGCATCTGGCGGGCGATAACGTCGCTTCGGAAAATTGGTCGGAAGATAAAAAACGACGCATCCGCGAAAGCCGCACGGTCGGCACGAGAATTTTGGTTGACGCGCTCAAACGCCGCATTGTTCCGCCGAAACATTTTATTTCCGCCTCGGCAATCGGATTTTACGGCAGCGGCGGCGGCGAAATTTTTAATGAGACGAGCGCGGCGGGAAGCGGATTTCTGCCGGAAGTTTGCCGGGAATGGGAAGCCGAATCATCGAAAGCCGCCAACTTCGGCGCACGAATCGTGCTTTTGCGAATCGGTGTCGTTTTAGCCAAAGACGGCGGCGCGTTGGCGAAAATGCTGACCCCGTTCAAGTTCGGAGTCGGCGGCGCGACCGGCTCCGGCAAACAATGGATGTCGTGGATTGCGATTGACGATCTGGTCAAAATTTTCAATTTCGCGCTGGAAAACGTCGAAATTAGCGGCGCAGTCAATGCCGTCGCGCCGAACGCCGTCACCAACGCCGAATTTACGGCGACGCTCGGCAAAGTCATCAGCCGCCCGACATTTCTCTCCACGCCCGAATTCGCCATCAAACTTTTATTCGGCGAAATGGGCGAAACCTTACTTCTGGAAGGCGCAAGAGTTTATCCGCAAAGGTTGGTTGACGCGAAATTTACCTTCGATTATCCGAATTTAGAAGCGGCGATGCGGCACGTTTTGAGATGAAAAAAAACGTCTTGCAGATCGTCGGCAGTTTTCATCAGGGCGGCTCGGAACGCCAAGCCGTGCAGTTGACGCGGCTTTTGCACGAAGACGGAACGCACAAAATTTTTCTCGCCGCGTTGAACAACGAAGGCGTTTTGAAACCGGAAGTCGAACGGCTCGGATTCAAAGACGTTCCCGAATTCAAACTGCATTCGTTCTACGATTTGAATTTTCTCAAACAAATCCGAAACTGCGCCCGCTACATCAAAGAAAACAACATCGAAATCGTTCACACGCACGATTTTTATTCGAATGTTTTCGGGATCGCGGCGGCGCGTCTGGCGAAAGTCAATTTGAAAATCGCCTCCAAACGCGAAACTTCGGGAATGCGGAGCAGGGCGCAAAAGTTTATTGAAAGTAAAATTTTCGCAACGGCTGATGCCGTCGTCGCCAACTCCGTCGCCGTCAAAAATTATTTAATCGCCGACGATGTGCCGGACGAGAAAATCCGTGTGATTTACAACGGCTTGGATTTGGAAAGATTACAGCCGCAGGAAACCGACCGGCAAACAATTTGCGAGACGCTGAACCTGCCGATTGACGGGCATCTGAAATTTATCACGCTGGTTGCTAACCTGCGCCACGCGGTCAAAAATCAGCCGATGTTTTTGAGGACGGCGCAGAAAGTCATCCGAAAAATGCCGGACGCGCATTTCGTTTTGGCGGGCGAAGGCGAATTAAAAAACGATCTGGAAAAACTGGCGCGTGAACTAAACATCGAAACGAAAACGCATTTTATCGGGCGATGCACGAAAGTTTCCGAACTGCTCGCCGTCTCTTCGATTGGCGTTCTGACATCGTTCGCCGAAGGTTTTTCCAACTCGATTCTCGAATATATGGCGGCGCGTCTGCCGGTCGTCGCCACCGCTGTCGGCGGCGCGGCGGAAGCAATCATTGAAAACGAAACCGGCTTTACGGTCAAATCCGACGACCACGACGCGATGGCAAATCGGCTGCTCGAGCTGCTCCAAAACGAAGCGAAAATCGCCGCGTTCGGCGAAAAAGGTCGCCGCCTCGTCGAAGAAAAGTTTTCGCTGAACAGCCAGCTTGCAGAAACTTTAATGCTTTACGAACGATGATTTTATTGACAAAAAATCGCGCTTCGTGAAATCATTAGACTTGTCGGCGCAAACGCGCTTTCCCCGCCCGAAATTTTGTTTCGCTTCATTAAGAAACTTTTGAGTTTTGAATCCGAAAAAATCCACGTTACGCAGCTTACGCCGTATCCGCCGCCCGAAGGCGGAATCAGCCGCAACGCGCTGGCGATTCGTGACGAACTGCTGAGAACGAACAACCGATGTTCGATTATCGCCATCACCAAAAGCGATTCAGTCTCAGATGAGAAAGACGTTTATCATCCGCGAACGTCCCTCGAATTGATGAAAATACTGGCTAAACTCCAATATGACGTTTTGCATATTCACCTCGGCGGCGAAGTTACGAAGCGTGTTTTGGCGATGCTCGCCGCCTGCGCCTTTTTCGGGCGCGGCAAAAGCGTTCTGACGTTTCACTCCGGCGGTTACGCGCTTGCCAACGCCGAAAGCGCGAAAAAAACATCGCTTCCCGGATACGTTTTTCGACGTTTCAGCCGAATCATCGCCGTCAATTCGCTGATGATTCGGATGTTTGAAAACTTCGGCGTAAGAAAAGAAAATCTGCGTTTGGTCGCGCCGTTCGTTCATCAATGCCCGGATCAAACGGTCGAAATTCCCGCCGCATTAAAAAGTTTTGCCGAGAAACATCAGCCGTTTTTGCTGTCGGCTTCGCTTCTCGAAGACACTTACGATTTGTTTATGCAGATTGACGCTTTTGAAAAAGTTCTGGAAAAACTGCCGAACGCCGGATTGATGATAATCGGTTCGGGTTCGCTCGGAGCGCGATTAAAGGCGGCGATTGCGGGGAAATCTTACGCGGATAAAATCTTTTTGACGGGCGATGTCGAGCATAAAATAACTTTGCATTTAATCAATCGCGCCGATATTCTGCTTCGCACGACGAAGTTTGACGGCGACGCGATTTCGGTGCGCGAGGCGTTGTTTCTGGAAACGCCGGTGATTGCCACTGATAATAAAATGCGTCCCGAAGGTGTCAATCTGATTCCGATTGGCGACGCAAACGCGCTCGTCGAAACCATCGAAACATTGTCAAAACGCGAAAAGAAGCCGAAAATCGAGAAGCCCGACGACGTGAGCAATATCACCGCAGTTTTGAAGATTTACGAAGAAGTCGCCAGTGCTGAATAATTTAAGAGGTGAATTGAAAACCGGATTTACGATTACAAAATCTTTGCGAACCTTTGCGTCATAAACTTTGCAAACCTTTGCGATACTAAAATGTTTGGAACGCAGAGGTTCGCCAAGTTATGACGCAAAGGTTCGCAGAGGAAATCTTCGGCTGCCGGTCTTGATTGACGAAAAAGAAATTTCAAAAAATTATGTGCGGAATCAACGGAATCGCTTTTTCGAGCGTTTCAAACAAACGTATAAATCGTGAAATGCTCGCCGCGATGCGCGATGAAATTACGCATCGCGGTCCCGACGATGCCGGACTTTTCGTTGATGCGAACATCGGTTTCGGGCATCGCCGTTTGTCCATCGTGGATGTCGCGCACGGCGCACAGCCGATGTTTAATCGGGATGAAACCTGCGTGATAATTTACAACGGCGAAGTTTACAATCACGCCGAACACCGCGCCGATTTGGAAGCGAGCGGTTACGAATTTCAGACGCACTGCGACACGGAAACGATTCTGTATCTCTACGAAAAACACGGCGCGAAATGCGTCGAATTTTTGCGCGGAATGTTCGCCTTCGCCGTCTGGGACAAGCGAAGGCGCGAACTTTTCATCGCCCGCGACCGCTTCGGAGTCAAACCGCTTTACTACGTTCACGACGCTTCGGGAAGTTTATATTTCGCCTCGGAAATCAAAAGCCTTCTGCGAGTCAACGCCGTCAAACCCGAATTAAATTACAACGCTTTGCCCGATCAACTGGCAAATCACGGAACTTCGGGCGACGAAACTTTATTTGCCAACGTCAAACGACTTTTGCCCGGACATACTTTGAGTTGGTGCGACGGGCGAATCAAAATCGAAAAGTATTGGGACATCGCATTCGAGCCGAAACACGCCGAAAAATCGGATGCGGAATTCGTCGAGGAATGGCGCGAACTTTTCAAAAAATCCGTCGAACTGCGCTTGATGGCGGACGTGCCGCTCGGAATGTTTCTGTCAGGCGGCATTGATTCGAGCGCGATTTGCGCGGTGATGTCGGAACTGGTCAAGGAACCGATCAAAACTTTTTCCGTCGGTTTCAAAGAGCGCGAAGCAAATGAATTTGAATACGCCCGAATCGTTGCGAGAAAATTCAAAACCGAACATCACGAAATCACGATCACGCCTGAACAGTTTTTCGCCGAACTGCCGAATCTCGTCTGGCACGAAGACGAACCGCTTGGTTTTGATTCTTCAATTCCGCTTTACTTTGTTTCAAAGCTAGCCGCCCAGCACGTTAAAGTCGTGCTGACGGGCGAAGGCAGCGACGAAATTCTCGGCGGTTACGGACGCTATGCCAAAGCGTTGCAGTTGTTGAGCTATGGGGGGAAATACGAAAGTTTAACACCGAGTTTTGTGCGAGAAATTATTAAAACCGGCGTTTCAGCGTTCGGTGGAAAACTCGACCGAACATTCTTATCGCGCCCAGCAGACATCGAAAACCTTTTCTTCGACAATTTTGCAATCTTCGACCGAGGAATGCAAGAGAAGTTGCTTTCCGACGAGACGAAAATACGGATCGTTGGGAACAATCCGTATTTCCACCACAACAGATGGCTTAAAGAAACAGATGCGAAGGACGTTCTTGATAAATTGCTTTATGCAGACACGAAAACCTATCTGCACGAACTTCTGATGAAACAAGACCAAATGAGTATGGCAGCTTCAATTGAATCGCGTGTGCCGTTTCTTGATCATAAACTCGTTGAATTTACAGCAAAAATGCCGCGAAGGATGAAGATTCGTGAAGGAAAGACTAAATGGATTCTGCGCGAAGCGATGAAGGAAATATTGCCGGAAAGGATTTTGAATCGCCCTAAGATGGGTTTTCCTGTCCCCCTCGGCGATTGGCTGAGAGGTGAATTTAGAGAATACGTTAATAAGTATGTGTTGAGTGAACGCGCCTTGTCGCGGGGTATTTTCAGGGAAGGTTTTGTGCGAAAACTTGTCTCTGAACATAATGCGGGCAAAAGTCACGAAAGAAGATTGTTTTTCTTGATTAATTTTGAAATTTGGCAGAGGCAGTTTTTTGAAAATGAAATTTATGGTATTACGGCTTCGCAAAACTAGGACACTTAGATGTTCTTCTACCAATTTATGAGATTTATATTGATAACAGAATAGTTTTCAATGCTTTGCCACATTACTAGATTGCTTCTGCTTGATCTTAGGATTTTGCTCGGTCTTTAGACTAACTCAACTTAAAAACAAATAAGGAAAATTTATGAACAAACGAAAAACAGTTCTTTCTCGTAAATTAGGTTTGGTTTTGGGAATCCTATTAGCGATGCTTTTGAATTCAATTGAAATTGAAGTATCTGCTCAAACTCCTATACCAACACCGCCAGCATTAATCAGTAGCCGCTGTTCTGCATATACAGCACCAACGATACCGTCACCACTGAGAACAAGATATATAAACGCTGCTAGTGGTAATGACTCAAATGATGGTCTAACGCCGACAACCGCTTGGTTGACGCTCTCGAAAGCTAATAGCTCAACACAGCCTGGCGACTTGTTTCTCTTACGCGGAACTTTTACCAATCAGTGGATTAATCCAGCAAATTCTGGAACCGCCGCTAATAAAATTACTTACCGAAAAGAATCTGGGCAAACAGCAGTGATTGAAGTCGGTCTTTTCGGCGGCGCAATTATATTACAGAATGGACAGAGCCATATCGTAATTGATGGATTAGAAGTAAAGAATGTTGATATTGGCGTTGATCTTTCAAACGGGGCAAACAATAATTGGTTCAGAAACCTTTATATTCACAATAGCGGCGGAGTTAACATTAAGTTCGGTTCAAACAACAATAGGATTGAGGACTCAGTATTAACTGAAATTGGAAGCCTCAACACCAATGAAGGTGATTCGTTAAATCTCATAAATGACGCTGACAACAACATAGTCGTTCGGAACTATTTCGGAAATGCCGGACACGGAGCATACAGCGATACCCTTCAAGGAGATTCTACTAGGTTTAACGAAAACAATATAGTGGCGCAAAATATTTTCGACAACAAAAATGCCACTAATATAATTTTAGGTGGACGTTCTATTGGAACTTTGATTGAGTGCAATGAAGTTAAAAATGCGTCTCAGGAAACAGTAAATCCAACTCTAATTTATCCTCGCCCCGGAATTCAAAATGCTGGCGACAACGGAATTATCCGTTATAACTACATTCACCACAACAAGTCCTATGGAATGATTATTCAAGGTTATATTTTTGCCACCACTCAAGAGCAGTATCCTGAAAACAACCAATTTTACCATAATACCGTAGTAGGAAATGGCAGTGCAGGACTTCTAATTGGAGCCAGTGATGCTGGTTATCCTAACGCCCACGCTTATGTGAGAAATAACACATTCGAAAATAATATATTTTGGAATGATGGCGGTTTGGACGGTGCGAATGGTCAACTTTATGACATTGCTGCCGATTTCTACAACTCTAATTACCCTTGGGTAGCAGGTTTCACAGACGGAAATGTATTTAGGTATAACAATACTTCAACTCTACCGTTTTTTGTTGTAATTAGGCGACCAGCCAGCGGTGGCAACTTATTTTATGAAACACCTGCATTAGCTCAAGCAACAATTCCGTCTTGGACAAACAACACTCAAATTGATCCGCTTTTCACTAATACTTCTGGCAATAATTATACTTTGCTTCCCGGCAGTCCGATGATTGATACCGGCAGAATCATTCCCGGTGTTACTTATAATGGAATCGCACCAGATAAAGGAGCTTTTGAAACCGGCGGTGTGACTCCTTCAACTCAAACACCGTATCCAGGACCAAACCCACCGAACATTCCGCTAACACTTGAAGCCGAAAATTTTGATAACGGCGGACAAGGCATTGCCTACAATGACACTTTTGGTAGCACGGGAAGTAGTGCTTACCGCTCAAATCCGGTCGAAGCTGTTGACGTTCAGGCGCGTTCGACTGCCAGCAATGGTTACGTCGTCTTTGAAGCGGCGGCGGGCGAGTGGCTGAAATATACGATCAATGTTCCGGTTGCCAGAAAATATGACATCGGCGTTCGTTATGCTTCGGAGTTTAATAACGGAACATTTCATATCGAGATTGACGGGGTTAATGTAACTCAGACAATGACGGTTGCCTCGACGGGAAATTGGGGCGTGTTCAGAAACTTGACCAAACGCGGCGTAATGATTGCGGCAGGAACACACGTTGTCCGTTTGGTAATGGATACGAACTCACCCGATGGTTGTAACTGCATCGTCGGAAATTTCGACGCGATTCGTTTCAACTCGACGTTGTTTGATTTCGACAACGACGGCAGAGCCGATATTTCGGTTTTCAGACCTTCCGCCAACACTTGGTATCTGGATCGAAGCACTACCGGATTTACCGCAGTGTCATTAGGTGCTTCAGCCGATATTGTTACACCGGCAGATTTTGACGGCGACGGCAAAACCGATGTCGCGGTCTGGCGACCTTCAAACGGAACTTGGTATCGTTTCAATAGCTCGAACGGCGGTTTTGTCGGAGTCCAGTTCGGACAAAATGGCGATATTCCGGTGCAAGCCGATTATGACGGCGACGGCAAAGCAGATACCGCTGTTTTTCGTCCGTCAAACGGTGGCTGGTATTATCTGAAGAGTTCGGACGGTAGCTTCGTCGGCGCACAATTCGGACAAAATAACGATAAACCGGCGGTTGGAGATTATGATGGCGACGGTAAATCAGATTTAGCGGTTTTTCGACCTTCAACCGGCTCTTGGTATATCATAAACAGTTCCAATGCAGTCTTTACTGCGGTATCATTTGGAGCGGCAAGCGATAATATCACGCCTGCCGATTACGACGGCGACGGCAAAACCGACATCGCGGTCTTCCGTCCGTCGAACGGCAGTTGGTATTTACAGCGCAGTTTGCTCGGATTTACCGGCGCGGCTTTCGGGCAGAACGGCGATACACCCGTTCCAGCTAATTACGACGGCGACGGCAAAGCGGATATTGCAATCTTTCGCCCGTCAACCGGCGTTTGGTCTTTATTGAGAAGCACGGAAGGAGGATTCAATCAGACCTTCGGGCAAAGCGGCGATGTTCCGATTTCCTCGACTTACGTTCGTTAGTAAATTTTTGGAGAAAGCCGGGACGTGATTTTTTGAGTGTCGGCTTTCTCCTTTGAAATATACCTAAATTAGAGACAAAAATGTAAATATGAGAAATTGGAGATTAGCTGTCTCTTGCGTTGTCGCAATTATCCTTTCTACCCTCACAATTTGGTATTTCGGTTTTGAAAAAGTAGAATTCGGCGACACTCACGACTACATAAATGCCGCCAACACTTTCCTCAACGGAACTCCGTATCCTCTGAAAAGCGAGTTTCATCCGATGTTTCGTCCGCCGTTTTTCTCGATGTTTATCGCGTTCATTTGGTCGTTTTTTTCGCAGAGCATAGTAGCCGTCAAAATCGCGCAGGCTTTTTTGCACGGCGCAACTGTCTTTATCGCCTACAAGACTGTTCATGCGATTCTGCGAAAGGAGATGCCCGCGTTTTTCGGTGCGTTGATCGTGGCGATTAATCCTTTACTCTTGGCGCATACGGTTGATTTTTACACTGAACCGCTACACACTTTTTTGTGCGCGACGGCAATGTTTTTACTAGTCAGGTTTTTGCAGAACGACAAATTCCTATATCTCAAAGCGATTGCTATCGGCGTTATCTTCGGACTGGCGACGCTGACTCGTCCGGCGATTTTGGGGGTGGCTGTTTGTCTGGTTGCCGTCGTTGCGCTTCTGCAGTTGAAGGAAATCAACCGAATCAAATATATTGCCGCCTCGGTCGTGATGTTTTTCAGCATTTTTTTGACGATTGCGCCGTGGACTTATCATAATTATCAGGAGACGGGCGAATTTATTCTCATCAACGACGGTTTCAGCTATAATCTCTGGCTTGGAAATTTGCCCGGAACTATCAAACTCTACGAAGGTAGTTTTGCCAGCAAAGAGGAAAATCAGGCGTTCGCCGATTACTATTGGGGAACAGTGCAAGCCGAAAAATTGAAGGAACTTGAA
This sequence comes from Pyrinomonadaceae bacterium, assembly GCA_043772175.1. Classification (GTDB taxonomy): domain Bacteria; phylum Acidobacteriota; class Blastocatellia; order Pyrinomonadales; family Pyrinomonadaceae. The sequence continues at coordinate 9,453 of JAYVGL010000172.1, forward strand.
CGAACCGATAATTATTGGTCGCTCAAAATAAACGAACGCGAAAAGGTCTGGCGGCGCGAAGCGTTAAAGGAAATGTCCGCTGATTACAATTTGACGGCGCGTTTGATGATCGGTAAATTGTGGGCATTTTGGACTCCGTTTTTGAATAAATACACTTACGGCTGGAAAATCGTAACGGCGGTTGCAGCGTTCGTCATCGCTATTTATATTTTCGGCATTTACGGAATGTATGTTTTTGCTAAAGATAAAACCGGCAGAAAATATGTTATTTTGCTTTTGGTAACTTTTGCCGTGACGACGGCGATTCACGTCTTGATATTCGGTTTCGTGCGTTATCGCGTTCCGAATGTTGATCCTTATATTTCGATGTTGACGGGTGTTGCCGTCTGGCATCTTGCCTTGAAATTTATCCCGAAACTAAACTATTGAATTATGAAAATCGAATATATTTGCCACGCTTGTTTGTTAATTGAAACCGAAGATTTGCGAATTGCGACCGACCCTTGGACGGACGGCGCGGCTTACTGCGGACAATGGCACGTTTTTCCGAAGCCGGTCAACGCGGAAAAATTAAACGACCTCGACGCGATTTTTATTTCGCACGGACACGAAGACCATCTTAACGAAGGAACTTTGCGAACACTGCCGAAATCGGCGAAGGTGTTTTATCCGTATAGCTTTTTCGGCGGCGCGAAAGAATACATCGAGAGTTTGGGATTTCCCGACGTGAAAGAATGCGTAACATTCAAAAAATATCAGGCTTCCGAAAAAACGGCAGTAACTTTTATTATCAATTCGCACGATTCTTTGATGGTTATTGAAAGCGGCGGCAAAGTTTTGATTAACGTCAATGACGCGCTACATTCGTCGCCGGAAAAAGTAATTGATTATTACTTGGACGAAATTAGGACGAAATGGCAGAAGATTGATTATGTTTTCTGCGGCTTCGGCGGTGCTAGTTATTTTCCGAACGCGATGCACCTCGCCGGAAAAGACGATTTGGAAATCGGTCTGGCGCGTGAACAACTTTTCGCGCACAACTTTTGCCGCGTTGTTAAAGGACTGAAACCGAAATTCGCCGTGCCGTTCGCGGCTGATTTCGCGCTTTTGGACGATAATCAGAGATGGATCAACGATGCGCGTTTTCCGCGTCAGAAGATGGCTGACTATTATCAAAAACACTTTTCCGAAAGCGATTACGCGCCGCAGATAATTGATATGTATTCAGGCGATATTCTTGAAAACGACGAATTAAAGCTGCTTTCGCCATATCGAAAACAGATGCGAAACGGCGAACTCAATCATTTGATTGACACGCAGTATGCTGAGGAAATCGCGGCGAAAAAAGAGCAAAAGTTTATCACCGCCGCCGAATCTGACGAATTGCTTGAAGATATAAAAACTAATGTTCAAAAACGAATGACGTTGTTCAGCGCGGAAAAATTGAAGCGGTTGAGATTTTCCCTAAACTTAACCGACGTTGCAGAAAACAGTTATTTCAACTTTTCTTTTGCGGACGGCGCGGCACAAGTTGAGCGCAGTTCTCAAGCCGACGCAGAAAGTTTGTTGACAATGACGATGACGAGCGAACGGCTGCGATATTCCATCGGCAGCGATTGGGGCGCGGATGTCGTCAGCATCGGTTACGGCGCGGAAATCAGCATCTCCAAGAAACGCGCCGCCGAAGTTGATTTGGAGAGTCTTTGTATGAACTTACTGGCGTGTTATCCGACGATGAAAGATTTGAGTAAAACTCCGCTTCGCACGATGCAGTTTCTATTACTAAATCCGCCACGCTTTACAACGTCAATCAGAAAACTGAAGAAATTTAATCAAGAGAGCGAGAACTACGACCGCAAAACGTGGCTTTTGAAAAACGCCGACGAAATCAGAGCAAAGTATAAATTGCCGCCGTTAGAGAAAGAATTTTTGCCGCCGACCCTTTGAGTCATAGAGTGAATATCTAAAAAATTTATGAATCTAAAATTAACCGCCGTTTTTCAGAAAGTTCCCGAAGGATACATCGGTTTTGTCGAAGAATTGCCGGGCGCAAATACTCAAGGCGCAACGCTTGCCGAAGCCCGTGAAAACTTGCAGGAAGCCGTCGAATTGGTTTTGGAGGCGAATCGAGTTTTAGCGGAAACGGCTTGAAAAACCGTTTGTTCAGAGTTCAAATTTCATTTTGTCTGTTGGTGAAGCGCGGCGGAAACGCGCTTCAGTATGAACTCTGAACGCAAATCGAAAATCTTATGACAGCCGCTGTTTTGAATAAAATAACTAAACCGAATTTCGACGTTTTGCGCGGGCGCGACATCGTTTGTTTTTCGCACGACTGGACGGGCGATCCGTTGTCGAAAACTCATCTGATGCGCGTTTTATCTAAAGAAAACCGCATTTTGTGGATTAACGCCATCGCCAACCGAATGCCGACGACTTCGACGAAAGATTTGTCGCGGATTTATAAAAAGTTGAAAAGTTTTACCGAGCCGGTCAGGGAAGTCGAGCCGAACATTCACGTTTTGAATCCGCTGGCGATTCCGGCTTACGGCACGACGACGGTCAGAAAATTTAACGAAAAATTGCTTGTCTCGCAGGTCAAAAAAGCGATGCGAAAATTGAATTTTCAAACGCCTTTGAATATGATTTTCAATCCGGCGGCGGGTTTGCTCGCCGGGAAAATCGGGGAAAGCGAATTGATTTACTATTGCGTTGACGAATACACGGCATTCACCGGCGCGTCGAAAGGGTTAAAGGAAATCGAGATTGAACTGTTCAAAAAAGCCGATTTGGTCGTCGTTTCGGCGGAAAAACTCCTTGAAAACAAACGGCAACATAACGCCAATACGCACATCATCCGGCACGGCGTGGATTTCGCGCATTTTCGCACGGCGTTGGACGCGCCGACGAAAATTCCCGCTGAAATCAGAGATTTGCCGCGACCGATTATCGGTTTTCACGGGCTGCTTGCCGATTGGGTGGACTTTGATTTGATAAAGAAAACCGCCGCGCATTTTGAAAAAGGTTCGGTCGTTTTAATCGGCAAAATTACGGTTGATGCGGAACGGAAGATTAAAATTTTGGACGGCGTGAAGAACATTCATCTTCTCGGTCGCAAGCCTTACGCGGAACTGCCCGCTTTCTGCAAAGGCTTTGATGTCGCGCTTAATCCGTTTGAAATCAGCGAACTGACGCTCGCCGCCAACCCTCTGAAAGTGCGCGAATATCTCGCCGCCGGTCTCGAAGTCGTCTCGACCGACATTCCCGAAGTCAGGATTTTGGACTTCTGCCGCATCGGTGAAACGCACGAAGATTTTATCAAACAAATCGAAGAAGTCTTGGCGCATCCAAAATCGAAAATCCTTATCAGCGATTCGATTAAAGCGGAAAGCTGGGAAGCGCGGATTGACGAACTGCGCGGGATATTGGCGCAAAGTGAAAAAGTGGAAAGGTGAAAAAGTTCAGCCGCGCATTTCAGGTTTCGATAAGTTTGCTTTTGCTGCTCGCGGCGTGGATTTTTACCGCGCCGTTTTTGGCGAAAAGGCTGATCGTTGACAAACCGCTCGAACGCGCCGACGCGATTCTGGTTCTCGCCGGTTCGAGTGTTTACCTGGAGCGCACAAATCGCGCCGCCGAATTTTACCAACAGGGAATTGCGCCGGTAGTAGTTCTGACCGACGACGGCGAAAAAGGCGGCTGGTCGCGCACCGAACAGCGAAATCCGCCGTTCGTCGAACTGGCGCGTAAAAATCTGATTAACCAAGGCGTTCCAGTCGAAAATATCGAAATTATCGTGCCGAACGGTTCGGGAACGATTTACGAAGCGCGGATTTTCCGTGAAAAGGCGCACGAAATGAATTGGAAATCGGTGCTGCTCGTTACGTCCGCCTATCATACGCGGCGCACACTCTGGACGTTTGAGAAAGAATCAGCCGATCAAACAATCGAAATCGGCATCGCGTCCGCGCCGGTCGGTTGGCAAACGCCGTCGCCGAATTATTGGTGGCTGACGGTGCGCGGCTGGAATTCGGTGGCGGGCGAATATGTGAAAAGTGTGTATTATTGGGTGTGTTATTAGGTTCAAGATTCAGAATTCAGGATTCAAGATTCGAGATTTAAGGTTTCTGAATTTGAACAAATTATTTATTCGTTCGACTGTCTGATCGAAAATCAGTCTTGAACCTTAAATCCTGAATCTTGAATCCCGAATCCAAAAGCTATGAAACGACTCGACAAACCGAATTGGCGTAGAAAGCGCGAGCAGAAAAAATCTCTGTGGTTGATTTTGTTCGGCGTATTGACGATTGTGCCGCTGGTCATCGGCGCGGCGTTTGTGTATCGCAACGCGGCTTCCGAGAGTTCGGAGTTGGAATTCGGCGGCAGTCAAATCGTCGTCAGAGCGGGCGGCAATTTTCAAGCCGCGCTCGACCGTGCCAAATCCGGCGACACGATTGTTTTGCAGGCGGGCGCGAAGTTTACGGGCGCGTTTGTTTTACCGAACAAAACGGGCGGCGAATTTATCACGATTCAATCGTCGGACATCGCCAAACTGCCGAAAGACGGCGAGCGCGTCAAGTTGAAAGACGCGACTTCGATGCCGAAGATTTTGAGTTCCGGCAAAGGCAAACCGGCGATTGAAACCGCGCCCGGAGCGCATCATTACCGTTTCGTCGGCATCGAGATCGCGCCCGCCAACAACGATTACATTTATAACTTGGTTTATCTGAGCGCGGAAAAACCGTCGGACGTTCCGCACCATATCGAGGTCGAACGCTGTTACCTGCATTCCAATCAGCCGAACGGCGTAACGCGGCGCGGCATCGCGCTGAACAGCGCGGACACGATTATCAGAGACAGTTACCTGGAAGGTTTCGCGGGCGCGGGCGAAGAAACGCAGGGCATCGGCGGTTGGTCGGGGACGAAGAACGTCAAGATTATCAACAATTATATCGAAGGCGGCGCGGAAAACATTTTGTTCGGCGGCTCTGATCCGGCGAGCGCGGATTTGATTCCGTCCGACATCGAAGTTCGCGGCAATCATCTGAATAAACCCGCCGAATGGAACGGGAAATATACGGTCAAATGTCTGTTCGAGTTAAAGAACGCCAAGCGCGTGAATTTCGTCGGCAATTATCTGGAAAATAATTGGGAAGGTTCGGCGTTCCGCATTACGGTTCGCAATCAGGACGGCGGCGCACCGTTCAGCACGATTGAAGACGCGGCGATCAAAGACAATATCGTTATTAACGCGGGCGCGGGCATCAACATTTTAGGCACGGACGACACGCATCCGAGCGGAACTTTGAAGCGTCTGGTGATCGCCAACAATCTGTGGCTCGACATTAAAGGTTACTTTTTCCAAATCGCGGGCGGCGAAGACGTTTCGATTATCAACAACACATCTTTTAACGACGGCAACATCGCCAGCATCTACGGCGACGCGACGAAAAATCTTTTGTTTCGGGACAACATCGTTACGCACAGCGAATACGGCATTCACGGTTTCGCCAAAACTCTCAAATCAATCGAAGCGCAGAAAATTTTCCAGAACAATCTCGTCATCAACAACAAAAACATTCCGCCGAACGAAAAATCAGTCCCGCCGAATAACTTCTGGGTGGACGACGCAAACGCCGTCGGCTTTCAGAACTTCGCGCAGCAGGACTTTCGCCTCGCGCCGAAAAGCCGCTACAAAGGCAAAGGCAAAGACGGCGGCGACTTGGGCAGCAATTTGACGCTGAATAATCCGGCGAAATAATTTTTACCGAATATGAGCTTGAATTGTGAACTCATCATTAGTTCGGAAACCGAACATCTGCGGCAGATTTATACTGGATTCAGTATGCTTCACCGGCAGAATTTTCTGCGGCTCAGACAAACTATTGCCAATGAACATCTACAAAATAAGCAGGCGGCTGACCGTTGGGTTGATTATAAATTCTTCAACGCGAAAGTGATTATCAACGACAAGATTACCGTTATTTACGATCTGCACGACTGGAATTGGATAGACGAGGAAATTCTGGGTGAAGCCGACTTTTACTTTAAGCGCAGTTACGACGAAACACTCGTTTTAAATTTGAAGAATGGCGCGAAAGTTTTTCCGCTCGGATTAAATTATCAGGTAACGAGCGGCGAAAGAGACGAATTTCAATTGCAAAGAGTGGCTTTTTACGGCGGCAAGGACAAAATAAAAGCCATATTCAAAAGTTTTCACTTTAAAAGCAGAGGTGAAACTGAGCAACTCGGCAATATGCAATCTTATCCTTCGTTTGATTCACCGCCGAAAATTTTGTTCTGGTCGCGGGCTTGGGACACGAATCTGATACAAAACAAAAACGGCAGAGAAGCGGTTGAGCAGCTCAACGAGAACCGCGCCGACTGCGTTCGCCAATTGCGTAAAACATTCGGCAAAAACTTTCTCGGCGGTTTGGCGCACGAAGATTACGCCGTCAAACATTTCAAAGACTGTCTTTTGCCCGACACTCGTCTCTTCGCCAAACGCAGCTATCTCGAAATTCTCAAAGATTTTCCGATTTGTGTTACGACGGTTGGACTGAACGGTTCAAACGGCTGGAAACTTGGCGAATACGTCGCTTTTTCAAAAGCAATCGTTACCGAACCGCTGCATTTCTCGGTCACGGGCGATTTTAGGAAAGAAGTGAATTATCTGGAGTCTACCACACCGGAAAATCTGGTCGAAACGGCAGCGAAATTATTTGAAGACGTTAACTTGCGTTCCGCGATGATGTTGAATAACTATCGTTATTATCAAGCATTCGTCAAACCCGATCCGTTGATTTTGAACAGTTTGGCGACGGTTTTGAGTCTCGCTTGACTTTGATCGGTATTGAGCGCGGCAGCCTTTGCTCTAAACACAAACTTCGCTCTAAATTTTCGATGACGACCGTTTCAACTTACGCACAAATTGAATAAAATAATCGGTGAGAACGCCGGTTCGACGGCGCGAGCGAGGAAAACGCTAGCCGAAATGCTTCGCGCAAACGGTTGAACGCTTCAGGAAGATGCTTTGACGCTTCGAACATTCGGTTGAACAATCAGTGCAGACATCCGCACGTTTCGTGCAAATAGTTTTATGATTCGTGCAGAGTAGATTACTGACCGACGACTTACAGAAGGAGAATAGAAAATAAATGAGTGAATTAGAATTGTTTAATTCCTTCGTGCAGGCAGACGGCGTTCAGCCGAAAGTTTAAATTATTCGGAAGGAAGATCGGCGCAGCGCGAGCGCGAAAAAACTATGCGCTGTTCACTGTTGACTGTTGACTGCTCAAACGAAAAATCTTCGCTTGAAAAGTGAATAGTTAATAGTGAACAGCGCATAGTTTTGGCGAGCGTCCGTTAGCGGTTTCGCCGAATTTTGAATTGAATTTCAGAACTCTCGTTTGATAATTCGTCTTTTATAGATTGATTTTGCTCATCAGTTCCTGAAAGCGAGGGTCTCTTCTGAGCGGCGCGAGGACTTTATCGTTTTCAAACCACGGACGGTTTTCGTTGCCGAGTCGAATCGCTTTTTCGAGCCATTTGAAGGCATCGTCAACATCGCCCAACTGCGAACACGCTTCGCACATCCAGTAAGCCATATCGTGATCGGCTTTGGCTAAACCTTTGGCTTGATCGGTGATCTGCGCTCTGGCTTCGGCGGTTTTGCCCTGACTGGCAAAAAAGGTCGCCAGCATCGGGCGGATGCCGTCCATCTGCGGATGATTGGCGAGAATGTCCTGGATGATCTCGACGGCTTTTTCCGTCTGCTCGTCGTGAAACAAAAGGATTGAGCGAAAGAGGCGCACCATCGGATGATTCGGTTCGATTTTCGCGCCCTTGTCGAGTTCGGCGTAGGCTTCGGCATACATATCTTTATACAGAAAGATGCGGGCGCGGTTGTAGCTGGAAATCACGCCCGCCGCCGGATCAAGGCGTGTCAGACGGGCGAAACTTTTCAAGCATTCGTCGTATTCGCCGTCGAGCCGGTGCATCGTGCCTTTGACGAAATAAAGCGCGGCTTCGTTCGGAAACTGTTCTTCGAGTTGATGTATCTCCGCCCGCGCTTTGCGCTTTTCGCCGCGTGAAAGGTAAATCAAAACCATTAACACGCGGGCTTCGACGACGTTTTCGTCGTATTTAAAGGCTTTGGAAAACGCGGCTTCGGCGTAGGTGTAATCTTCGGCTTCGCCCATCCCTTTGAAAACGCGGTTGGCGTAACACGCGCCCAAACCGCTGTAAGCCAAAGCGAAATCCGCGTCGAGGGAAATGGCGCGTTTGAAATTGGCAATCGCCGCCTCGCAGTCTTCCGCCGCGACGGTGCGGAAAATAAATCTCCCGAAATTGTCGCGCCCGCGCAGGTATTCTTCGTAGGCTTCGGCGTTGTCGGTCGTCAAACGCCCGCGTTTTTCCTGCTCGCTTTCGGTTAATTCGAGCTTCAAGCCTTTCAAAATGCGCTCGGCGATCATATCTTGCAACGCGAGAATGTCGCCGCCTTCGGCATCAATCCGGTCGCTCCACAAAAGCTCGCCCGTGATGACATCGAGCAGCTGCGCCGTAACGCGCATTTTGCTGCCCGAACGAATAAATCCGGCGGACAGAACCGCGCTGACTTTCAATTCGCGTCCGGCTTGGCGCGGATCAGTCTCGATGCCCTGATATTTGGCGATGACCGACGACGGGCGCACGATCAGAGAACGAAGTCCGGCGAGTTCGGTAATCACCGCGTCGGCGAGGGAGAATTCGTAGAAATTTACATTCGGGTCTTGGCTGAGATTTTTGAACGGCAGAATCGCCACGCTTTTTTTCTCCTGCCCGCCCGCCGTCAAGGTCGTGTCGGGCGAAAGCGTCGGCGGATTCGAGACGGATGCGGGAAAAGTGCGCGGCATCGAAGTTCCTTCGGCACTCGATTTTCCCGTCAGCCAGTTCCACGCTCGTTTAACCGGATTCTCGTCGAGGTAGCGCGGCGCGAAAGTCTCGCCCTGAAACATCGGTATCCCGGAAACTTCCTGCAAAACGGCGCGTAATTCGTCGCGCATCGGCGCAATCTGCTGGTAACGGTCTTTCGGTTCTTTCGCCAGAGCGCGGTCGAGAATCGTCTGCAGCTGCGGCGGCAGCAGTTCGGGACGCATCAGACTCAGCGGTTTCGGCGTGCCGTAGAGAACCTGGTGGCGCACGTCAATCACGGTTTTCCCCTGAAAAGCCCAGATGCCGGTGAGCATTTCGTAAAGCAGAACGCCGGTCGAAAAGATGTCGGCGCGATGATCGGTTTTTTCCCCTTTAGCTTGTTCGGGTGCGGCGTAGGTCGCCGTGCCGTAGGGAACGCCGAGTTCGGTGATGTCGCTGCGGTCAACGCCTCTGATGTTCGACAGCGGTTCGTCTTCCATCAATTTCGCCAAGCCGAAATCGAGAACTTTAACCTGTCCGCCGCTCGTAACCATTATGTTGCCGGCTTTGATGTCGCGGTGAATGATGCCGCGTGAATGCGTGTAAGCGAGCGCGTCGCAGACTTGGACGGCGATTGACAACGCGCTTTTCAAATCTAAAGGGCGACCGGCGACGAGTTGCCGCACGTTTTTACCGGCGACATACTGCATCGCAATATAAAACGTGCCGTCGGCGTTATGAAAATCGTAAATCGTGCAGATATTCGGATGGTCGAGCTGCGAACACAACTGCGCTTCCCGCTCGAACCGTTTGAAGTTGGCGGTTTTCTGCGTTAATTCCGGCGGCAGAACCTTGATGACCACAGTGCGGTCGAGTTTTGTGTCCTGCGCTTTATAGACGGTTCCCTGTCCGCCTGCGCCGATCTTTTCGAGTATTTTGTATTGGTTGATTCTTTCGCCAATCATTGCTGATTTTTAGAAATTAACTTTTTCGATTTCGGATTGTCGGGATGCAATTTGCAATCATAAAACGAAAGGGTTCAAAGTTCAAGGTTCAAGATTCAAGGTTCGGGATTTTAAATCCTGAATCTTAAATCCCGAACCTTGAATCCTGAATCCTGAATCTTAAACTTTGAACATCGGCAAACTGCCGTTTAATCGGGGATAATCGTTCAGCCGCGCGGCGGGTTGCCCCAGCCTGACGCGATATATTCGCCGTTTTCGATGATGCACGGCACGACCAGATCGCCGCCGGCGAAGGCGAGCATTTCGCGTTGTCGCGCCTTATCGTTCTGCGCGTCATATTCGACGAACGCAATGTTGTTTTCGTGGTAGTAATCCCGCGCCTTCTGGCAATACGGGCAGCCGGGTTTGATGTATATTTCCAAAGCCATAATTTTTATCCGAATCTCCTTGGATGAATTTAATGCATCTGAATTTTAACGCTTATCAAGCTCAATTAGCAAAAAAGTTCGGCTGTTTGATTCGCAAACAAGACGGTTTGTGGCAAAATCAGCACTGCGGATCAAACCGAATTTCGCAGTTAAGCAGCATTTATGCGATAGACTTTTGAAAAATACGTTCGCTTTCGCCGTTCAAAGCCACTTGGGACAAAAAGAATAAAAGGATTTCCAAACGAGGACTAAAACGATGCTTTTAACTAAATTCAGATTTTACACTTTAACGATTATTTGTCTGCTGTGCGCGCCCGCGATTTTTTCGCAAACCAGCGAAGCGGTTTCCGGCACGGTTAAAGACCCGAACGGCGCGACGGTCGCGGGCGCGAAAATCGAACTCATCGGAGCGCAAACGCGTACGACGCAAACCGACGCGAACGGCAAATTCAGTTTCCCGGATGTCGCGGCGGGCGGTTACTCACTCCGCGTGTCCGCCGAAGGTTTCTCCGCCAATGTTACAAGAATCGAAGTTAAAAGGTTTCTCACGCCGATTTTGTCCGTTGTTTTGCGAATCGGCGAAAGCCGCGTTACGGTAACGGCGGAAATCGGGCAGGCGAACGAACGGCGAAATGTGCCGCAAGCCGTTAACGTCATCGGCGAAAACGCGGTTCGTCAGCGCATTTCGAGCGTTCTGGCGGAAGTTGGCGAAGAAGAAGCGGGTTTGAACGTCCAGCGCACCAGCCCGACTATCGGCGCGGTCGTCGTGCGCGGTTTGACGGGCAAAAACGTCGTTGTTTATTCGGACGGAGTACGCTACACGACGGGCACACAGCGCGGCGGCATCAACACTTTTTTCAATCTCAACGAACCGACGGCTCTTCAATCGGTGGAAGTTCTGCGCGGAGCTTCGAGCGCGCAATACGGCTCGGACGCGCTCGGCGGAACGGTTAATCTGGTGACGAAAAATCCGTATTTGAGCAGTTTCGACAAGCCGGAATTAAACGGCGAAATCTCGAATCATTTCAACAGCGCGGATCGCGGATTCGGCGGTTCGGCGTTGGTCAGCTACGGCACGAACCGACTCGGCGGCTACGTTAATCTGGCGGCGCGGCGCGTTAATAATTTGCGGACGGCGGGCGGCAACGATTCGCATTCGGCGATCACGCGCTTTTTGGGTTTGCCTTCGCGGATTCTTTACACGCGCAGCCCGGACACGGCTTTCATGCAGTTCGGCGGCAATTTTCGCCTGAATTATGCGCCGACCGACGACCGGCAAATCGTTTTCAATTATCAACGCTCGCAGCAGGACGGCGGCAGACGCTTTGACCAAATGCTCGGCGGCGACGGCAATCTGATCGCCGATCTGCGAAATTTGATGCTCAATTTCGGCTATCTGCGCTACGTCAAACAGAACTTTTTCGGCTTCGACAGCCTTTCGGCGACAGCTTCGTATAACAGCCAGCGCGAAGAGCGCGTCAACCAGGGCGGACAGGGCAATCCGTTCGGCGACATCACGCACCAATACGAACGGACGAGCGTTTACGGCACGTCGTTTTTCCTTGATAAAACGCTGCCGAAACGAAATTCAATCACGGTCGGCGGCGATTTTTACCGCGAAAAAGTCAACGCGCCCGCTTTTATTACCAATCCGGTAACGCGGGTTTCCAGGCTTTCGCGCCCGCGCATTCCCGACGAAGCGAGTTTTAGACACGGCGGTGTTTTCGCGCAGGACGTTTGGGAAGCGATTCCGAATCGGCTGCGAGTTTCCGGCGCGGTGCGTTACAGCGCGGCGCGTTATCGCGTTCGCCAATCCGACGCTCCCGTCGTCGCGGGCAAATCGCTGTTCGGCGACGACCAGGTAAATAACGGCGCATTGTCGGGGCGCGTCGGCGCAGTCGTCCGCGTAACGAAAAACTTCCGGCTGGCGGCAAATTACAGTCGCGGTTTTCGCTATCCGAACATCACCGATCTGGGAACGCTCGGTTTGACCGGCGACGGCTTTGAAATTGATTTTTCGGCGGCGAATAATTTGGGCGGCACCATCGGCACGAACGCCGGAGCCGATGCCGTTTCGACTAATCTGGCAGTCGAACGGCAGCGACCCGAATACACCGACAATTACGACTTCAGCGCACGATTTGAATCGAAACGCCTCGATACCGAATTAACCGCCTTTATCCTTGATTTAAAAGATACGATCACCAAACAAACTTTGATTTTACCGACGGGCGCGGTCGGGCAATTTTTAGGCGGCGAGCGAATCCTGAGCCAGAATGCGAACGGCGCGGTGTTCGTCGCGGCGGCATCGAATCCGGTTTTAGTGCGCTCGAATTATTCATCGGCGCGGGTTTACGGTTTTGAATACGAAGTCGAATCGCAGTTCACCCGCGATTTCAAATTTATGGGAAACTTCACATATGTTCACGCCGCCGACCGCGCCACGGGTTTGCCGCCAAACATCGAAGGCGGAACGCCGCCGCCAACCGCGTTTCTGAGCTTGCGTTACGCGCCCGTCGGCAGACGTTTCTGGGTCGAAGGTTATTCGAGTCTAGCGGCTAAACAAGATCGGCTTTCATCGCTCGATTTGTCAGACCGTCGCACCGTCGCACCGCGTAATCGAACACAGATCGAAAACTTTTTCCGGCGCGGCGCGTGTGTCGCCGGTTTGACGCGCAACGCGGCGAATACCTGTAACGGCGATCTCAACAGCTACACTTTGCTGCCGACCGGCGAGAATATCACGCAGGTTTTGACACGCGTTTTGGGAACGGGTTTTCCGACGCGCCAGCTTTTTACGGAGTTGCCGAGTTACGCGATTTTCAATCTGCGCGGCGGTTTCCGAGTCGGCGAAAAGTCGCGTGTCTCGGTCGAGTTTGAAAACATCTTCGACCGCCCGTATCGCAACGCCAGTTGGGGCATTGACGGCGCGGGACGCAGTTTGCGCGTCGGTTACGTTTATCGGTTTTGACGGAACGGTTTTAAGCTACTCGATGAAAAAGGCGCGGTTGAACAGTTCAACCGCGCCTTTTTCAATAAAAAAACGTGAAAATTACAAACTCGACAAAGTTACGCTCTTTGCCGCGAAATAACTGCGCGTCAAATTGGAAAGCGGTCGGGCGATGCGGCTGAAGATCCCCGTCGGCTTTCGATTTTTGCGAAAAGTCGCCGGATTATAAAAATTTTCGACGTAATCAACCGCCGCCACGCGCAAACCGACATCGCGCCTTAAGCGTTCGCCGACATACCATTTGTGGTCAATAACGCGCCCCCAAATATATTTCGCTTCTTCCTTCGTATAATTTGCGCCGACCAAACTCTTAAGCGTTTGCTGTTCGTAGCTCGGCGCGTTTTTCAAAACTTCTTCGATAACGTAATCTAACCGATAAAAAACCATTTTCTTATAACTCCTGAATAAAACTAAAAAATGAATGCAAATAATAAATTAACTCGTTGACACTTTATCAAGCGTCAATAACAGTATAAAGTGAATTCGCTGACGATTTCCAACGCTTTTTTTTAATCCGAGAGATGAATGAAATTAATGTCTGAGCGTTAAAAACAGATAAAAATGGAACTTTGGCAGTTAAGAACATTTCGCGCCGTCGCCGAAAATTTGAATTTTACAAAGGCTTCCGAACAGCTTTTTCTGACGCAATCCGCCGTCAGCCATCAAATCAAAGCCCTCGAAGAAGACTTCGGCGTGCCGCTTTTCATTCGCGGCAAACGCGGCGTAATTTTGACTGACGCGGGAAAAACGGCTTTGGAATACGCGATCAAAATTTTGGAGCAAGCCGAAGAAATGCGCGAAATCGTCGCCGGACGCGAAAAAGCGATTGCCGGTCGAGTGCGCGTCGCGGCGGCGACGCAGGCTCTGGTTTATTTATTCGCGCCGCTGTTCGAAGATTTTATGGACGCATTTGAAGCCGTCGAATTAATTTTCCGCACGACCGTTTCGACCGAGCAAACCGTCGAGGACATTTTAAACGGCGTGGCTGATGTCGGTTTCGCGTCGCTGGCGGTTTATTCGCCGAATCTGGAAGTTACCGAACTTTTTCAGGACGAACTGGTTTTAGTCGTCGGGAAAAAACACAAACTGGCGCGTAAAGATGAAATTTCCATCAGACAATTGGAACGCGAACGCTGGATTTTGTTCGAGCGCGGTGCTTCGATTCGCCGTGCGACCGACGATTTTTTCAAACGCAAAAAAATCGAACCGGAGACCGCGCTCGAATCGAACGACGTTTATTTCATCAAAATTATGATCGAACACGGCTTGGGAGTCTCGCTTTTACCGTCGTGGGCGGTAACGGAAGAAATCGAACGCGGCGATTTATCGTTCGTCAAAGTCAAAAACTTAAATCTCAAACGTCAGGTAGCGATGCTCTCAATCAAAGGACAGCAATCCGCGCCGATCCGCGCTTTTATCAATTACATCAGCGGCAAAAAAGACGAATTGCAGAGACTTGCCGGAATCTAAACGTCAATGAATACAGCAGATTACCAAGACATTTTCGAGCCGTTCGACCATCTGGTCGAAATCGAAATCACGGGCGAAAAACATCGTATTCCCGAAAACAATACGCTGTTGCGCGGCTTTCAATTTCTTTCGATGGAAAACATCTCGTTCGGCGATTTTTGCTGGAACGGCGACTGCGCCAGATGTCAGGTCTGGATCGAAGACGACGACAAAGAAAAAGTCGCGCTGGCGTGTCGCACAAAGGTCACGGGAAAAATGAAAATCGTGCGAATGAGCAGTGAAATCAAACTATAAAAATTTGCTTTGACAATGTTTGTTTGATATAACAACAAAGATAGCTTTCTCTTTAATTCAAAAGTCTTTAATAACAACAATGAAAAACGTCGTTTTTCCGTTCAGCAGAGTGTTGCTGATTTTGTCGTTTTTGTTTTTAACCGGCAGCGAAATCAACGCTCAAATCACTGAAACCGCTTTGCGCGGCAATGTTTCCGACAGCGCGGGAAATCTGATCGTCGCGTCGGCGGTGGTCGCGCAGAACGACGCGACGGCGCAGATCAGCACGACGACGACGAATGACAGCGGCGATTTCGTTTTTCCGTCGCTGCCTTCGGGCAGTTATACGATTTACGTTCGCGTGCCGGGTTTCAAAACTTACCAACTGAAAAACCTGAAACTGAACGTCGGGCAAACCGCCGCGCTTAAAATCAAACTCGAGATCGGCGATGTTTCGGCGACGGTTGAAATCGGCGGTGACGAAAGTCTTCAGCAAGTTTCAAGCGAAGCCCGAATTTCCGACAATTTCACGCGCCAAGCCATCAGCGAACTGCCTTTGCCGCAGCGCGATGTTTTCGCATTATCAAAATTGAGCGCGGGCGCGACGGCGATTCCGGGCGCGGCAAATTCGACTAAACTGACGAATTCGCCGGTCATCACCGTCAACGGAAATCGTTATCGCGGCAACAATTACGTTCTCGACGGCGCGTTGAACGTCAACGCCAACAATACGGGCGAACCGATGATCGTGCCGTCGGTCGAAGTCATCGAAGAAATTCAGGTGCAGACGAATAATTTTTCCGCTGAATTCGGGCGCGGCAACGGCTCGGTCGTCAATATGCGGACGAAATCCGGCACGAACGATTTGCGCGGGCAAATTTGGAATTATCATCGCAACGCTTCTTTGAACGCCAGAAATTTTTTCGCGGTGGAACGCGCTCCGCAAGTTTACAACCAATTCGGCGGCAGTCTCGGCGGCGCGATTATCAAAAAGAAAACCTTCTTTTTCGCCAGCTACGAAGGCACGCGCCACGCGCTCGCCAAATCTTTATCGTTTCTGGTCGAAACACCCGAACTCAGAAATTACGTCGCCCAAACACGCCCGAACTCCATCGCCAATCGTCTTTTCAAAAATTACGCCGCGCCGACACCGAACCGTGTCGGCAGCGGTTATCAAACTCCTTCGCCGCCGCTCTGTTCTCAGGTAACAGCCGCAAACCCGTGCAATTTGCAAAGTATATATCTTTTAGTTGCCGTTCCGATAGCGAATGCCTCCGTCAATCTGCGCGATTACATTCGTTTCGACCAATATCTCGGACGCGTTGACCATTCGTTTAACGAAGACAAAGATAAATTTTCGTTCCGATGGATCGCCGAATATCAGAAGGATCAGGGCGGCACGAGTTCGGCGACGGCGACCAACGGGAAAGCCGTGCGCGGACAGCGCGGTTTTTACGACGGCGCGTTCGGCAACTTTAATTTCGGCTACACGAAACTCCTTAAAAACGCGGCGAACGATTTGCGCTTTTCCGCC
This sequence comes from Pyrinomonadaceae bacterium, assembly GCA_043772175.1. GTDB lineage: Bacteria > Acidobacteriota > Blastocatellia > Pyrinomonadales > Pyrinomonadaceae. The sequence continues at coordinate 26,019 of JAYVGL010000172.1, forward strand.
GGATTCGTCAACGCCAATCGCGGCAACGACGACGCGCTCATTCCCGACATCACGATTACGGGAATCACCGCGCCGTTCGGCGACAGTTTCAATCAGCGCACGAAACTTCGGACTTACGAAATCCGCGACACTTTTTCTTTGGTCAGAGGCAATCACACGATTCGTTTCGGCGGCGAAGGTCGGCGAATTTTCAAAGGTCTGTCAATCGGTCCGGCGACGGCGGGAAATTACACCTTTACAAGCCTTCTGAGTTTTATCAACGATCAGCCGTTTCGACAGATTTTGACGGTTGATCCGAAAACCGGCAAGCCGACGGCTTTTCCGCGTTATTTTCGCCTCGTTGAAGCCGGATTTTTCGCGCAGGACGATTGGAAAGTCAATCGGCGTTTGAACTTAAATCTGGGCGTTCGATGGGATTATTTCGGCGACGCGAAAGAGCGCGACGGCGTGCTTTCTTCGATAATTTTAGGCGACGGCAGCGGCTTCCGCGAGCGGATTGCGACGGCGGCGGTCGGCAGAGTCGAAAGACTTTACAAACCCGAACTGACGAATTTTTCGCCGCGTGTCGGCATTGCGTTCGACCCGTTCGGGAGCGGCAAAACTTCGGTTCGCGCTGGATTTTCCTTAGCTTTTCAGCCGCATCACGGGCAGTCAATCGCCGGTGCGCGGGCGTTGTCGCCTGATGCGGTTCAAATCGTCGCGCAGCCGAACGCGGCAAGTCCGAGTCAGGGTTTCGGAACCCGGATTTTATACGGCATTCCTGTTCCATTTAATTCGGAATTCGCTCGCGGCTTGAACGCTTTCGGCGGCATTAATCCGTTGCCTGGACAACGCGCTCCGCGTCCGACCGGATTCGTCGTCAATCCGACGATTAAAACGCAATACAGCGAAAGTTTTTTCTTAAATGTGCAGCGACAGATCGGCGCGGGCTGGATTGCCGAGATCGGTTATAACGGAACTTTAGGAATCAATCTCGAACGCATTGACGACATCAATCGTTTCGCGGGCGACTTGCTCGACGGCAACGAAGACCGCCTCAATCCGAATTTCGGGACGCTGCTTTTTGTCACCAACGGCGTTAATTCGAGCTATCACGGCGCGACTTTCGAGATTCGCAAAAGTTTCTCGAAAGGTTTTTCGATGCAGGCAAATTATCGCTTTTCAAAATGGCTCGATACGTCGTCGGATACTTCGACCGGACAATTTGCCGACAATTCCGAACCCGGCAAAGGAGCGCAGGACGCGAACTGTCTGCGCTGTGAACGCGCCCGCAGTTTATTCGACATTCCGCACCGTTTTTCGTTCGCGGGCGTTTGGTCGCCGACGCTTTACGCCAATCAAAATGGCTTGACGAAACATCTATTGAAAAACTGGCAAATGTCGGCGATTTTCACCGCGCAGTCGGGCAGACCGTTTTCAGTTTGGAACGGCGCGGCATCGAGCGCGGGCGGCGATTACAACCGCGACGGCGGCGGCGGTGCAGTCGGCGGCGGATTTTATGACCGACCGAATGTTTTGACTAATATCAACGGAAATTTCAGCCGACAGGATTACATCAACGGTTTGTTCACCCGAAACGATTTTGCGACACCGACACCCGGAACGAACGGCAATCTCGGCAGAAATACGTTTCGCGGTCTGCCATACACGACGCTCGATGTTTCGTTGGCGCGGAAGATTTTTTTCACCGAAACGAAATGTCTGATTTTGAAAATCGAAGCCTTCAACGCTTTGAACAATGTGAATTTATTTCTGCCGAACGCCGATTTGTCGCTGGCAAATTTCGGCAAATCAACCCAAGCCTTTGAGCCGCGCACGTTGCAGGCGAGCGTGAAGTTTATGTTTTAGGTGGTTCGAGGTTTCAGGTTTTTGGTTTCAGGTTTCAGATTTCAGATAACCTTGAACCTGAAACTCTGAACCTTGAATTTGGAACCTGAAACCTAAAAAAGTTATGAAAAATATCATCGCCGTTTTATTCGTCATCGCCGTTTTCGCGCTGAACATTTTCGCGCAGGATTGGCGCAAAATGAACGCCGACGAATTGAAACAAACAATTCCCGAAAAAGCACCCGTCATCAAGGAGCAAATCGAAACCGAATTCCGCACGGCTTCGGGTATTACCGACGGCAAAAATAAAATCTTCGGCGTGGTCATCATCACCGCCGGTTACGAAGCCGACGGCAAATATACGCATTTTTTCAAAACGGATGTGAAACTGAAAGTCGGTAGTTTAAGTTTGGCGGGCGGCGAATATATCTTCGGCTATCAGCGTCTCGATGCCGAAAATCTGCGCGTTACTTTTTACAAAGCGAAAGACGGCGAACTCGTCGGCGCGTTAAAAGCGCAGGTCGAACGGAAAAAAGGCGCGATTTACTCGCTTTTGATCGAACCGCCGACCGCGAAGAAAGGGAAAATCTACATCGGCAGATTTACGTTTGAATACGTTTTGGAAAATTGATTTAGCCACAGAGAACACAAAGTTCACCGAGAGAAGTTTCGTAAAATCAGTGTTTATCTGTATAAATCTGTGGCTTTAAATTCTTTCTCTGAGTTCTCCGTGAACTCTGTGGCAAGAAAAATTATGAAAATTTTATCAATCGCCATTTTGATTTTATCGCTCGTGGTCTCAGCATCGGCGAAAAGTTCGCTGAACGATTTGGAAAAAGCCGCGCGAAGCAAAACGAAAGCCGTGCCGCGCGTCGTTTTAGCCGATGGCAAAAACATCAAAAACGCCGACGCGCTGGAATCGGCGAACGTGCCGAATTACATCAAAGCTCTCGCGCAAAACACGAAAGCCGCGCCGCAGTACGCCGTTCTCGTCCAGACTTTTATTTTCGGCGGCACGATTGCGCCCGAAACGAAAATGGCGATGGGTTTGAAAATCGCGCAGTTTTACGACAGCGGTTATCTGTTCGCGCATTCGTCGCGCTGGCTTCGGGCGAGTGAAAGCGGCGTGAAGATGCTGAAAAATTGGGACGACAAAAAATCTTTTAGTGAAGCGGAACTCGCCGCGCTCGATTACGCCGAAAAATTGACCGGCGACATTCACGGCGTTTCGGATGCTGATTTTGCCAAAGTTCGCGGCTTTTATAACGATTCGCAAATCGTCGAGATGACGATGACGGTTTCGTTTTTCAATCATTTCGTTCGTTTCGCCGAAGCGTTGAATCTGCCCGTCGAACTTTGGGTTTTAGACGATAAATCGCCGAAAATGCCGAACGACATTACGCAGTTTTCCGTGCCGAAAGCCCGCATCGGTTTAGTTTCCGACAAAGAACTCGACGCGGGCAACCTCGCGCTGACCAATGCCAAACAAACGCCCGATCCGAAACAATCGCTCGGTGTCGGCATTGCTAATTCGCAGAGAGCGATGATGCGCGTTCCCGACTTGCAACAAGCGTGGCGCGATTTCGGTTTTCAAAATCGGCAAAACTGGACGATTGACCGCAACATTCAACTGCAGATTTCCTTCGCCGTTTCGATGGCGAACGGTTGCCGATACTGCACTCTGCACCAGGTTTTAGGTTTGCGAAGATTGGGCGTTGATCCGAAAAAACTGCTGGCGATGAAAAAAGACGATTCGGCACTGACGCAAAAGGAATTGACGGCGGTCGAATTTGCGAGAAAATCAACTTCACAGCCGAATTCGATCACGGACGCGGATTTTGAAAAGTTGAAAAAGGAATTCGGCGAACAAGGTGCGGTCGAAGTCGTGCTGCAAACCGGCGCGTTCGCTTTTATGAACCGTTTCACCGACGGTTTACGTTTGCCGTCCGAAGACGAAGCCGTTAAAACTTATCAGGAAACTTACGGCGAAGGAACTTACAAATCGGACTGGAAAGTTCAGAAGTAAAACGATGAAAAGTGAAAAAGTCGGCTGAATACACTCGACAAACTTTTTCACTTTTCACTTTTTCTCTTTCATTTTTAATACTTTGGAATCTTCGGATCAACGTCATTCGACCAAGCCGTAATTCCGCCTTTCAGATTAACCATTTTTCCGGTGTAGCCGGCTTGCGATAAAAATTGGATGGCGTGTGCGCTGCGACCGCCGACTTTGCATTGCAAAACTAGTTCTTTCGAGTCGTCGAGTTCGTCCATTCGCCGAACGATTTCGCCGAGCGGAATCAGTTTCGCGCCTTCGATTTTGGCAAAAGCGAATTCGTCGGGTTGGCGCACGTCAATCAACTGCACGTCGCCCGTCTCCATTTTTTCTTTCAGTTCAGTCGCGGTTATTTCCTGCATAGTTCTCCAATTCGAAAAAAATTATTTAGAGACAGATTAGCACAGACGCGGAAAGATAAAAATTCGCCGGGAAAATTTGGAAAATGACGTAAATGAATGTAATGTTAGTTCAAAGTTGTAAATTCCAAACACCAATCAGGAGAAAAATTTATGCAGAAATTTATCATAGTTTTTATGTTGGCTTTCGTTTGCTCGCTGGTCGGCTGCGCCGGCGCACCGCAGGAGACGGCGAACAAACCGGCGGGCAACGTCCCGGCGACGATCGGCGATCCGGGCAAGAAAATCAAAATCGGTTTTGCGATGGCGACCGTTAAAGAGGAACGCTGGCAGCGCGACCGGGCGGCGTTTGAAGCGCACTGCAAAGAATTAAACGTCGAATGCGTTATCACCGTCGCCGACAATCGCGCCGACAAACAGGCGAACGACGTGGACAATCTGCTGACGCAGGGCGTAACCGTTTTGGTTATC
>JAYVGL010000173.1:0-6844 GCA_043772175.1 Pyrinomonadaceae bacterium
CAATTTCCAGGTAGGCGCGCGAGCGAATCGAGAACCGAATATATTTTAGTGCGAGTCTATATCGGTCGTTGTTGGTCGGAACGGCGAAATTTACCGACACTCGCTTTACTTTTATTTTTCCTGTGATAACATTTCGTTTTATTTTGTATAAGGAATAATTGTCAGCAGATCATATTTGTTTGGATGGATAAATTTTTAATTCGCGGCGGCAAATCTCTCAACGGCACGGTCAAAATCAGCGGCGCGAAAAACTCCGCGCTGCCGTGTCTGGCGGCGACGCTTCTCACAGCAGAAACCGTAACCTTGCATAATGTTCCCTACGTCAAAGATTTGATCACGCAGCGTCGTCTTCTGGAAGATTTGGGCGCGACGGTTCTCACGCCGGATTTGCACACGCACAAAGTTCGGGCGCAAAACATCGAAATTTACGAAGCACCTTACGAACTCGTCAAAACGATGCGGGCGAGCGTTTTAGCATTAGGTCCACTTTTAAGCCGATTCGGACAGGCGAAAGTTTCGCTTCCGGGCGGTTGCGCCATCGGCACGCGCCCGATTGATTTGCACTTAAAGGCGTTTGAACGACTCGGCGCGACGGTTACGCTCGAAGCCGGAAACGTCATCGCCCGTGCGCCCAAAGGCAGATTGACGGGAGCGGAAACTCACTTTGAAAAAGTTTCTGTTACCGGAACGGAAAACGTAATGATGGCGGCATCGCTGGCAAGCGGAAAAACGACGATTCACAACGCGGCGCGAGAACCGGAAATCGAAGATTTAGCCGAATTGCTCAACAAAATGGGCGCGAAAATTTCGGGCGCGGGAACTTCGACGATTGCAATTGAAGGCGTTGAAAGTTTGGGCGCGGCGGAACACACGATTATTCCCGACAGAATCGAAACCGGAACATTCATCGTTGCGGCGGCGATGACGAACGGCGAATTGACCATCGAAAATTGTCGAGCGGCACATCTCGAAGCGGTCATCAATAAACTGCGCGAAGTCGGCGTTGAAATTACGGAGATTGACGAACGAACGCTTGTGGTCAAACGCGGTGAAAAAGGTTTGCGGGCGCAGGACGTGATGACCGAGCCGCATCCGCAATTTCCGACCGATATGCAGGCGCAGTATATGGCTCTGATGACGCAGGCGGAAGGCGTATCGAGAGTCGTCGAGACGATTTTCGAGAACCGTTTTATGCACGCATCCGAACTCGTCCGAATGGGCGCGGACATCTCGATTTCAGGCAATACGGCGACGGTCAGAGGCATCACAAATTTGACCGGCGCACCGATTCTGGCTTCGGATTTACGCGCTTCGGCTTCGTTAGTTCTGGCGGGATTGGCGGCGGGCGGCGAAACTCTGATTGACCGCGTTTACCACATTGATCGCGGCTACGAAACCATCGTCAAAAAACTCAAAAGCCTCGGCGCGAACATCGAACGAATTACGGACAAACTGCCGTTAAGCGCGGAGAAATAAGAGATTGGCGGATTTTTTAAAATCAAACTCTTTTTTTATCACGTTTCGGGATTGAAAATCAGCAGATATACGGCAGTCAATCAAAAAATTTGCAGTTAGGGCAAATCGTCTGCGTCAATATCTTGCTTCGACGCTCAACTTGGCGTGTTTGCGTTCAAACATCAGCGGAAAAGCCGATACGCCGACGACTGCTCGCCGCGCTCGAAAGCGCGACAGACTAAGCCGTCGGCAAACGCCGTTTGGAATTCGTTTTTGATTCTGTTTTGTTCGGCGACGGCGCGGCGCGGATCGTTTTTGACCAACTCGTTCCAATCAAAATTCAGTTCGATTTTTCCGACGAGTGCGCCCGGTTCGATAAATTTCTCTTTTCTCGACAGCTTTTCGACTTTTTCGCTTTCCAGATGCCACTCGGCAAACAGGCGGTCGCTGTCGAGTCCGATATTCTGCGTCGGGTCGCCGGAAGTCGAATAATCCGTGCCGTAGAAATTAGGTTCGTAATGTTTGATAATCGCGCCGAGCTTTTCGAGATTGAAAAAAGCGTTGCGCGATTTGACCGGCTGAAATGTCCATTTGATAAATTTTACGCCTTTTTCCAGAGCTTTTTCGCGCTGCGCCCATTTCAGTTTCGTGCCGATGCCGGAGTTTTGAAATCCGCCGCCGACCGCCGCCATATGTGAATAGAAAAACCGCTCGCTGCCGAAAAACGCCGCCACGCTCAAAACGAATCCGACCAATTCATCTCCGGCAAACGCGCCCAGAGTGAAACCGCCCGCGCGTCGGCTGACGATAAAATGACGCACCGGGGAAATTTCGATTTCGGGCAGGGCGAAAACCTCGCGCTGCAAAGCGACGCACTGCTGCAAATCTTCGACACTGCGGCATTCGCGGATTTCGATTTCTTCGTCTTTCATTTCGGATAAATTTCAGATTTCAACTTCTCTGAACCAGTCTTGTGAGACTTTCTCAATTTGTTTGCCGCCTGTCAAATCCTTGATGTTGCCGACGAAATTTATCAAAACGAGTCTGCCTGGCGGACGATATTTAACGGGAATTTCCGCCCGCAATTGCTCGACTAACTGACTTCTATTCTGCCCGATTTTGAACAGGGCGAGTTTTTCCGTGCGCGTGTGTTTCAAAAGCCAGGCGGTTTTGCGAAGCGAATTCGCGCCCGCTTCGCCCCAAAACAAAAAATCGCCGTTCTCGCTGCGCGCCACCAAATCCGGTTTGTAGCGCAAGCCGACTTTCACTTCGACTTCGAGCGTCGGATATTCGCCGACGAAGATTGCATAGCCGAGAGCCTTCATCAGAATATGCTCGTAACTTTCGCCGACGCGCTGCCAGAAAAGCACTTTTCGTCCGGCGATTTGAAAATCGTGCAGCATCAAATAATGGTAAACGGTGAACGGTTATCGGTAAATCGGCGGAACCGAAATTATCGTTTAACTTTTTTGAACTCTATTTGGTAAAATCAAATCGTTCGCGGAGATTTTTTTTCTCCGCAAGTATTGATCCGAATCGCTCGCCGTTTTTTCCAATGGAATCATCGAACAATCTCGAAATAAAAGGCAGTCTGCAAACCAATCCGCTCGCCGAATTGCTTTACGAAATCGCCGCTCACCGTTTTAACGGTTCCCTGCGTTTATCGAACGAAACGCAGAAAACGGTTGTTTATTTCGATAACGGGAAATTGATTTTTGCCGTCTCGAACGCCCGTCTGCACCGGCTTTTTCAGATACTCCTGCAAGCGGGCAAAATCAATCAGGAAGGATTGCTCGGCATTACGGATTTTACCAGCGATTCGGCGTTGAAAGATCATTTGCTCAAAAATAATTTATTAACCGAAGCCGAACTCGATGCGATTTTTGAACGGCAAATCGGCGATATTCTGCGTGCCGCCGCCGTCTGGCAAACCGGCGAATGGATTTTCAGCCCGCTCGTTCGCGTGAGAAACGACTGGCGTTGTGAAATTGATTTGAATTCGCTGCTGATTGACGCGGCGAGGACTTTGCCCGCCGAAAAAGCCGCGTCGAAATTTAAAGATTCGCACGAATCATTCGACCCGACAACGGCGATGCCCGCCGGAATCAATCTTTCGCCGCACGAATGGTTCGTTCTTTCGAGATTTGAAAACTCGACTCTCAGACGCGACGAAATTCAAAGCCTAAGCGGTTTACCGGAAACCGAAACTTACCGAATTCTCTACAATTTGTGGCTCGGCGGTTTTATCAGCCGGAAGAACCGCTGCACGGTTTTCACCGAAAGATACGCTGCCGCCGCCGGTTCCGCACGGCTGTCCGTGAAAAAAGACGAATCGAAGCCGATTGTTAAAACGCCGGTCAAAATCGAAGTCCCGATGATAAAAAGTCAACCGATTGAACCGAACGCGATGCCGGCGAAGGAAACTGCGCCGGAAAAATTGATTTCGCTCGAAGAACATCTCGCCCGCGTCGAAAACGCCGCTAATTATTACGAATTTTTCGGACTTCCGCACGATTCGACCGCGCCGGAAATCAAAAAAACCTACTTCGGTTTAGCTAAGAGATTTCACCCGGATTTGTTTCGGAAAGAAGCCGACACCGTTCTGCATCAACGCATTCAGAGTGCTTTTACAAAGCTCGCGCAGGCTTACGACACGCTGAAAGATGACGGTTCACGTGAAGTTTACGACTTCAAAAGACGCAAGGAAATCGCGGAGATGATCGAGCGGCAGAAAATCGGCGCGACCGTCGAAGAAGCTGATTTTAAAAAACAGGTTGACCAAGCCGCCGAGAATTTCGATCAAGGTTTCAATTTTTTGATGGACGACGAATACGAAGCCGCGCTGCCGTATCTGGCGCGAGCCGTTTTCTTCGCCAAAGACAACGCCCGTTATCACGCCTATTACGGCAAAGTTCTGGCGGCGGACGAACGTCTGAGCCACCGCGCCGAAGCCGAACTGCAAACCGCCGTCAAACTCGACGCTCAAAACGCCGATTATCGGATTATGCTGGCGGAGTTTTTCATTGACCTCGGACTTTTGAAACGCGCCGAAGGCGAACTGAATCGCCTGCTGACAATCGCGCCGAATAACCGCGAAGCACGAACGATGCTCGACAGGCTGAAGAAAAAATAGGTATATTCAAGATTCGAGATTCAAGATTTGAGATTCAAGATTGGTGATTTTAATCTTGAATCTTAAATCCTGAATCTTGAACCTTGAATCTTGAACCTTGAGTCCTGAATTTATGAAAAGTTTCTCCGATAAAGAAGCGGATTTGGACGAGCGATTGCTGAAGATCGCGGTCGCCGATGACGATTTTGAAGGTTATGGAAATCCGCACGCGACGCGCCTCGCCGCGCTTGCCGACGCGCTGGCGCAGCGATTTAATCTCGCTTCACACGACCGCTTTTCACTGCGGCAAGCCGCGCTCGTTCACGATTCGGGCGAAGTTTTGATGAGCCGCGAATACATCGGCGCGAAACGAATTTTGCGCGCCGACGAACTTTTGGATGTTCAGCGGCATTCGGTGATCGGCGAACAGGAAGCGGCGAAACGCGGTTTGAATCGCGCCGTCCAACTGCTCGTTCGCTGGCATCACGAATGGTGGAACGGCACGGGTTACCCGGACGCGCTGGAACGCGAACAGATTCCGCTCGCCGCCCGCATTTTGCGCGTCGCCGACACCTATGCGGCGATGACCGACCACCGACCGTTCCGCGACGCGCTTTCCGAAGCGGCGGCGAAACAATACTTAATCGAATGGGCGGGCATCGAATTCGATCCGAAAGTCGTGAAAGCGTTTTTATCGCTGGAAAATCTCGTCGAACTGGAATCATATTCCGGCAAAAGCGCGGCGCGAAAAACTTACGTCGAATCGTCTTACAGTTCCTCGATTTTCAACATTTCCTGATTTTATGTTCAATCAATTACACCACGCGCCGAACGGCTGGCTGGCTTTTGAATTAAATGTTTTGCAGCGTCTGAAATTCGATTCGGTGATGATGCCGTTCACCGCGCAGCCCAACCTCGGCGCGTATCTAAAACACCGCCGCGTCCGCGTTCTGGCAAACGACGCGCGGCAGTCGGCGTGGACGAAAGCCGTCGCCGCCATTGAAAATAACGGTGAAACTTTATCGGCGGCGGACATCGAATTAATTTTGGAAGACGCTTACGTGCCGCAATATCGTCTGCAAAACGCCGCGCTGCGCCAATGGTTTAACGAAACCGATGCGTGGTGGTTTGATAACGTGCGGCGGAATATCGAAAATCTTTCGTCGCCGACCGTCCGCGCCGTTGCTTTGAGTTTGGGAATGCGCGTCGGCGATTACGCGGCTTCGTTCACCGAAGAGACACGCGAACTGCGCCAGCCTTTTTCAAAAGTTTACCGGCGTTTGTGGAGCGTTTCGCCGCCGCCGTTCGACAACGGGCAGCATAATCTCTGCCAAAATAAACCGGCGCACCAATTTATCGCCGATCCGCAAAATCGCGCCGACTTGATGTTTTTGCGGCTGCCTTCGTCCGCTCATCGAAATTTCACGGGCGGCTTCGGCGCGGAATCCTGGAGCGAATCGTGGATTCGGGCGAGCGCGGATTCGGCGAAATCGAACGAGGCGGGCAGATTCGGTGTCGCCGTGGAAACGAAGTCGCAGTATTTTCAACTGCTCGAAGACATTTTGCAGACGGCTTCCAACATTCCGATTTGGGCAATCGCGCACGTCGAAGACGGATTTATTGCCGCTCAGGAATTAGCCGAAGTCGTCGGACGCATTCGCCGCGTGGACACGATTTATTCAAAAGATTTTTCCGAGCTAACGGGAACGAAGGCGGTTATTATTACGGCTTAAGCAAGAAGAAGTGGGAAGTGGAAAGTAAATAACTGATGAGTTGGAATTATCTTTCAACTCATCAGTTATTTACTTTCCACTTTCCACTTCTCCCCCGCTTTTCACTTCTCCCCGCTTTCAAACGGGTGATCCGCCAAAACCGTTCGCATATTGACTTGCCCGAAAAGCGTTTCGAGATACGCGCCGAAGCGGTGCAGAATCGGCACGAGGTCTTTTTTATTTTTCGTCACCAAAACCTCTTCGATAAATCGCTCGACCGTTTCCATATCTTTATAAAACAGAAAATGCAGCGACGTGTTAAGAAATTCGGTCAGTTCTAGATGAAGCGTTTCCAACTGCGCTTTTTCGGGATTCTGTTCGGCTTTCTTCACCGATTGAAAAGTTTGCCATAATTTTTGCCGCAGCAGCAGAGATTGTTTGAACTTGCTTTGAAAGTGCGGGAAAAGTCTGGTCGGTTCGATTTCCGGCTCGATAAACTGCGCGAAAGTCAGCAGAGTTTGCTGAAAACTGTCGTTCAGCAGCGAGTAGGCGGTTTCGATTTTGG
>JAYVGL010000174.1:0-8006 GCA_043772175.1 Pyrinomonadaceae bacterium
ACGCTGGACGAATTGGCGATCACCGGAATTTTTCGCACGCCGCGCGGTTACGCCGCGATGGTCGAAGCCAAACCGATCAAACTTTCCTACACGATTTATCCGGGCGAAAAGTTTTTCGACGGGCAATTGGTGGCGGTCGAAGAAAATCGCCTGGTTTTCCGCAAAGTAACGAAATTGAGCAACAACAAATTTATCACAGCGGTCGAAAACAAAACTTTGCAGCAGTATTCGGTCGAACAGCAAGTGCAGGGAACTGCGCCGGTGCAACCGACCGACAAAAAGGAAGAACAAGCCGCCGGCACGACGTTGACTCCGAAAGACCCGCAAACCGCAGCGGTTTCGCCTTCGATCATAATGTCGCCGGTTGACGAAATGAACCGCCAGCCGAAGGAAGAACCGGCGAAAACCGGCAAGGAAAAAGCCTCGAAAAACGCTAAAAAACCCGTTAAGGTTGCCAAAACCAAAAAATCGGAAGACCAAAAATAAAAGCCCGCAATCTGATATTTTTTTCGCGCCGAAATCTTCGGCGAACAGCTTTCAAACGGCGCGGGTAAGTCCCGAACCGCGCCGCCAATTCAAACAATAATTTAATTTAACGCATCGTCTGAAAACTCAGGCGACGGATTTACAACGGAGGAAACATGGATTCTCTTGGAAAATTAAGCGGTCTCGGCAAACGCGCCGCTCTCGCTTTAATGTTAATCACGACGATCACTTTGTCGCTGGCGGCGCAGACGGTCGTCCAACAGCAGGGCAAACGCTTCGGCGATCCCGGATTTGTCGGCGAGCCGATTGATTTGAAAGTCGTCAACGCCGACGTGCGGGATATTTTGAACTATATCACCGAACAATACGGCATCAATTTCGTCATAGACAAATCGGTCAAAGCCGTCCCGGTAACGATTACCGTCAGCAACGTGCCTTGGAATATCGCGCTCGAATCGGTTCTGCGCTCGCAGGAGTTGGGCGTTCAGGTTAACGGTTCGATTCTTCGCATCGCCGAACAGAAAACCCTCGCCGACGAACAATCAATCGCGCAGAGAATCAGAGACAATCAACTCGATACGTCGGCACTTTATACGGAATTTATCCGTCTCAATTACGCGCGCGCTTCCGGCACTCTGAACGGCGACGCGGGCGGCGCGGGACAATTCACTTCCGGCGTGTCCAGCAACAGTGCCAACGCGGGCAGCACTTCCAACAGCAGCGGTTCGGATCAGGGCGTTTTGGGAATTATCAAACGCCGTCTGTCGAGACGCGGCGCGGTCGAAGTTGACGGGCGCAGCAATACTTTAATTATTACGGACGTGCGCGAAAATATTGACGCGATTCGTCAGTTGGTAACTTTGTTAGACCAGCCTGAACCGCAGGTCGAAATCGAAGCCCGCATCGTCGTGGCGACGCGCAATTTCAGCCGCGATTTAGGCGTTCAGCTTTCCGCGCTCGCCATCAGTAACGGCAGAGCCGTCTCATTGGCAACCGCTCCGGGCAGTCGAACGACGGGCGGCGCGGGCGGCGGCGGAAACACGACCGGTTTGGTTCCGGGCGGTATTCCGAACGGCATCGGACTTCAGCCGAACAACAGCTTGTTGTCTTCGATTCCGAATACGGTCATCGGTTTGACAACCGGCATCTTCGGTTCGGCGCAGATCAGCGCGTTAATTACGGCGGGTGAAGCCAAAGGACAAGCGAAAACCATCGCCACGCCGCGCATCACGACTTTAAATAATCGTCCGGCGCAAATCGAAAGCGGTTCGCAGATTCCGATCACGACGATTCAGCCGGGCGGCGGAGGCGCGGGCGGCGTTTTGATTGCGACGACCGAATACGTTTCCGTTCCTTTGAGATTGGCGGTTACGCCGCAAATCACCGATGTCGGAATGATTCTTTTGAATGTCGTCGCGGAAAACAGCACGGCGGTCGCATCGGGCGGCGCAGCACCGGCGATCAGCACTCAAAGAATGCAAACTCAGGTGATGGTTCCCGACGGCGGCACAACGGTCGTCGGCGGCGCATTACTCGACAGCGAACGCGAAACGCAGGATCGCACGCCGGGAGTTTCGAGAATTCCGATTTTAGGCAATTTGTTCAAACGTAAAGGCGTGTTCCGCGATTCGAGCGAGCTTTTGTTCTTCATCACGCCGCGCATTTATCGTCCTGATTTTGAAGGCACAATGACTTCCGGCAGAACGACGAACGACGCGACGCGCACGACGACGATCATTCAACCCGTGCCGCTCGGCAATCCGCCGTCGAATTCGGGTGAACAGCCGACGCAGAATCCCCTTGTTCCGACGGTTCCGAACGCGCCGACGCAGACGGTTCCGAACGTCGGCAACAATGTCGTCAAACCTTAATCATTCTCGATCAGGCGGAGTTCGGAAGCCTCAAAAATCCGAACTCCGCCAATCGAAATAAAGCGAAAATTGAATTGGTCAAGTAAAACTCATTTCAAGTTTCTTCCAATCTTTCCCGTCGAACAGTCAGATTGTTTGACGGGATTTTTCTTGATCTGATTTCTGCCGCTGCGCGACCGAGACGGGGAATAATGATGAATGACGAAAGATAAACGATGGATTTAAATCTTTGCCGTCCAATGCTTTTTTATCGTTCATCAATCCCTTCGAGTTTTCAAACAACTTCCAAAAAAAAAGTCGAAGGCTGAATAAAACACTTGTTTTATTCAGCCTTCGACTTTTATCTTCTGTCTTTTGCCGCTAAATTTTACGGTGCAATATAACCGCTCGGCACGGGAATATCGCTGCTGTTACCGAACGGAACGCCGTAGAAAGAGCCGTCGGAACTTCTCAAAATATACCAGCTGCCGCTGCGGTAAACGGCGATGTCGGTTTTGCCGTCGCCGTCGAAATCTGCGGGAACGGGTTTGTCGCCGTTTTGTCCGAACTGCGTTCCGTAAAATCCGAGACTGCTCCGCTGAATATACCAGGTTCCGAGCGAAGGTCGAAAGATGCCGACATCAGTCTTGCCGTCGCCGTCGAAATCTGCGGGAACGGGTTTGTCGCCGTTTTGTCCGAACTGCGTTCCGTAAAATCCAAGACTGCTCCGCTGAACATACCAAGTCCCGTTTGCCGGACGAAACACCGCTAAATCGGTTTTGCCGTCGCCGTCGTAGTCGCCTTGCGCCGTTTTGTCGGAAGCCGCTCCGAATTGGGTCGTAACCAAAACTCCGTCGCTGCTTTTCAGATAATACCAGCTTCCGTTCGACGGTCGAAAATAAGCGAGATCGGATTTCAAATCGCCGTCGTAATCGCCGACGACCGGAACGTCGCCGCTCGTGCCGAAAGCTACGCCGACGAAACCGCCGGAACTTTTCAGGATATACCAGGTTCCGCTCGAAGGTCGCCAGACGGCAAAATCGCTTTTGCCGTCGCCGTCATAATCGCCCGCGACGACCTGATCGCCGCTCAAGCCGAAGGACGTTACCGCCAGACTTCCGTTCGTGCTGTTGAGGCTATACCAATAACCGTTCGACGGACGAAAAACGGCGATGTCGGAGATGCCGTCCGCGTCGAAATTAGAAGTCGCCGTGCCGCTCAGAGTGCTTTTTGAAGTGGTGTAAATGTAATCGCCGCCGGGTCCGCCGTCGCTGTTGGCAGCGTTGCCCGCCGCGTAAAAACTGACTTTGCCGACGCGCTGCGCCGGAGCCGTCCACGTGAAAGTCCAGGATTTGCGACCCAGAACGCTCGGCGAGATGCCGTCCGAAGTGTGTTCGATATAGCTGCGCTGATTGCCGCCGACGTTGCCGCTGACCACCTGCAACTGGGTGGGCGACTGTGCCGGCAGCGTATAAGTTCCGACTCTTCTGCCGCTTCCGTCAATCGCCGTCATCTGAAATCCGTAATTGACCGCCTGGTCTTCCTGAGCGGTCGTAACCGTTACGGAAACCTGCTGGTTCGGCAAGTAATTAGCCGGCAGACCGCTGATCGAAACGCTGCCGCCGCCGCTGTTCAGCGGAAAAGTTGAATGACACGCCGTGCAGTTCGATTCGCCCGGCGCGTTCGTGTAAGAGGGCGATGGACCGAAAGCCGACGCACTGACTTTTTCATATCCGGCGGAAAAGTTTTGAAAACCGAAAACGGCAAAAATGACGGCGACGGCGACGACCGACAGCTTGATAAATGCAACTCTGCGCGAAAATCCTGACATTGCTTTTGACTCCTCTCTCAAAAAATTGTTTGAAAATTATCGGTTACGGGGTTTGGACGGTTCACTCAAAAAGAAAGTTCAAATAAATCGTCTAGCTTGAAAGTATGCTTTGTTGCCGCGAATGTCAAAAAACAGGGATGAACGACTCGTCGCCGAAGAAAGAATGAAGGAGGAAGAACGAATAAAAACGGCTGAGACGGAGTGGGGCTAAACCGCCGCCAAGCCTGCTGAAAATTGAAAGATAACGTCCAAACAAAGTCGCCGTTTGCCTTCACGTCCATCGAGTCGTTTGGTGTGTCTTTGCTTGCTGGATTTGGTGAAACTTAAGCTATTTCCTCCTGCGATAGAGAATTTCTATGCAAACACCGCCAATTATAGCTGGCAACAGTCCAACAATAAGAATAGCAATCATTGAGTCGGTCGCGGCTTCTCTTATACTTTCGCTAATGCCTAGAGCCTGCACTCTTTTAAGGTCAAATAAAAACGCGCCCAAGATATATAACAAAAATAATATACCGCCAATTTTGAAGACAAACTCCCAGATAAGAAAAACTATAAGGTTTATTATTCCTTTTCGTCTTGTTAACAACGCTTTTTCTAGTAATCTCTGGCTATTCACATCATTTACCAAAATTCGTCTTGACCGGATCGGTCGGATTTGCTCCGTGTTCTTCAAAGACATAATCGCCGAGCAAAGTCGGTCCGCGCTTTAAGGTAAATGGATACAGCGCAAAAATGCCGAACTGTTTTGTTACGACATAAATCTGCTGTATGCCTGCACTCATCGAAGTTTCCGCCGGATCGCGTTTAGCCTGCGCTTCGAGTTTGGAAAATTTACTGCACTCGACAGTTTTTTGCAGAAAATTCTTAACCGGTTTGGCTTCAACATCATATTCTGTTGATTCTGCAAGAAAAATCCCGACTGCCGCGCCACCCGCCGCGCCACCCGCCGCACCAACCGCGCCACCAACCGGCGCGAGAACTATGCCGGGTGCACCGCTAATCTACGTCCCTACAACTGCCCCGGTTTTAGCTCCTGAATAAGCAGTGCCTAAAACTTTCAACGCTTTTTCAGAATTAGAAGGATAAAGGTCTGCTCTTGCTCCGATTTCACTTGTCAGTTTGTGCAAAGCAGCGGCGCGACACTCAATCGCCGTTTTGAATTTGCTGTTGAGTAATTGTCGTATCGTGCAGGGGCTAACGTAAGTCATCTCGTCCGAAGCCGTGTGCGAAATTCGGGGCGGTTCAGGCGAAAACGGTTTGCCGCCTCGCGCCAGAAAATAATCATACCGCCGTTTGAGTTCGTCGTGTTGCTCTTGCGTGATATTCAGATTTACATCTCTGTTTCGCAGTTTTTTCCATTCCGCATCGTGCATCGTCAAACCACCGTCCAGCGGCGACGGATCACTTTTCGCATCTCCCCACTTTATACGGTATTTAGCCGAAGCCTCGCCGCACAACGGGAAAAAGAAATCGGCAAAGCGAAGTTGTTCGGGCAACGGCAATCCGATACGTTATGCCGCTTCCATTAGGATACGGCGCGTAAATTGCAGTTGTGATTCGTTTATTCCCACGGGTAAAGTAATTGATTTTGAGATATTGACAGGCACAAATTTTACCGCTCACTTAGAATTTAACTTTGCCGGAATGTAGTTTCGACGTAGCCGAGAAATACTGAGCAAACTGATTACTGATTCCCGATTTCGGTTTCCAAATAATTATCACCATTCATCATTTCCTAAAAGTCTTTGCCGACGAAATACATCTGTGAACTGAATTCGGTTTTTTTCGATTCCGGCGCGATTTTCGTGTAATTTCCTTCGGCATCCAAAAGACGGGCGTTGACGTTATCTTTCAAATATATACCGAGAATTTCTTTTCTGATGTGCTGTTTGATGTTTTTGTCGTTGATCGGGACGGCGGCTTCGACGCGGCGGTCGAGGTTGCGGTGCATCCAATCGGCACTGCCGATGTAAATTTTTTCGTCGCCGCCGTTGCCGAAATAAAAAATGCGGCTGTGTTCGAGAAATCTGCCGACGATGGAAATGACGCGGATGTTGTCCGAAAGCCCTTCGATGCCCGGACGCAAAGCGCAGATTCCGCGAATAATCAAATCAATTTTCACGCCCGTCTGCGATGCCCGATAAAGCGTCTGAATAAATTTGTCATCGGTTAAACTGTTGATTTTGGCAATGATGCGACCGTCTTTGCCTTTTGTCTGCTGAATAATTTCGCCTTCGATTAAATCCAGCATTCGCTCGCGCAGGTTGACGGGTGCGACCAGTAATTGCTGATATTCGGTTTGATATGAATAGCCGGTCAGGAAATTAAACAAATCGCTGGCATCTTCGCCGATCTGTTCATCCGCCGTCAGCAAGCCTAAATCCGTGTAGATTTTGGAAGTCGTCGGATTGTAATTGCCGGTGGCGATGTGAACGTAGCGGCGCATCTCGTCGTTTTCGTGGCGCACGACGAGCGTTACTTTGGAATGAGTTTTCAACCCGCGCATTCCGTAAATCACGTGAACGCCTTCGTCTTCCAAACGCCGCGCCCATTCGATGTTGTTTTCTTCGTCAAAACGCGCCTTTAACTCGACCAGCGCGGCAACTTGTTTTCCGTTACGGCTGGCGTTGATTAACGACTGCACAATCGGCGAATCTTTTCCCGTTCGATACAGGCAGATTTTAATCGCACGGACGTTTTCGTCGTCCGCCGCCGCGTTGATAAAGTTGGTGACGACGCTGTAAGCCGTGTATGGATGATGGAGCAGAACATCACGCTTTTTCAGAATATCGAACACGCCTTTCGGTTTTTGCAAGGTGGCGGGAATCGAATAAGTAATCGGCGCGTCCTTCAAATCCGGGCGGTCAATACCGTAGAGCGACATCATATCGGGGATGTTCATAAAACCGCCGATGTGGTAAACGTCGCGTTCGGTCAAACCGATTGCCGCCGTCAAATCGCCGACCATTTTGTCCGGCATCGAATCGCCGACTTCGAGCCGCACGGGAAAACTGAAACGCCTTTGATTGTGCAGTTCGCGCTTCATCGTGCTGAGAATGTCGCCCGCTTCGTCTTCGCGCAATTCGAGATCGGCATCTCTTGTCAGCCGAAACAGATGCGCTTTATTCGGCTTCATATTCGGGAACAGATAATGAATGTTCGCCGCCACCAACTCGCCGAGCAGGGCGAACGAATTTTCCTGTCCCTCAATCGGAATCAAACGACCGACATTCGGCGGCAGCTTGATTCTGACAAAGCGGCTGCGGTTAAACAGATGATGCAGCTTGCCGTGATTGATGGTTTTGTCCGGCTCGACGATCAAGCCGAGATTCAAACTGAGATTGGAAACATACGGAAACGGATGGCTTTCGTCAACGGCTTGCGGCGTGAGAACCGGAAAAACATTTTTCAAAAAATAGCGTTCGAGTTTTTTGCGCTCGTCTTTGCTCAAGTCGGAAAGCGCGACGATTTTGATATTTTGTTCAGCCAGTTTTGGCAAAATACCTTCGTGCAGACAGCGTGATTGTTCGGCAAGCAGAAGCGGAACCCGCTCGCGGATCGCCCTCAACTGCTCCACCGCCGTCATTCCGTCGCGTGAAGTTCCGCGCACGCCTTCGGCGACTTGCTCCTTCAAACCCGACACGCGAATCATAAAAAATTCGTCCAGATTGGTCGAGAAAATCGAAAGAAATTTCAATCGTTCGAGCAGAGGCGTTTGCTCGTCTAACGCTTCTTCCAAAACGCGCCGGTTAAACGCCAGCCAGCTTAATTCGCGGTTTATCAGATATTTCGGATCGTCAATGGGCAGCAAATTCTTTGCTTTCTGCGGCGCGGAA
>JAYVGL010000175.1:0-39202 GCA_043772175.1 Pyrinomonadaceae bacterium
CTAACTTTTTGACGAGCCGTGTTTTGTCAACCGTGCGAATCCGGTCTAACACCACCTGACCTTGCCTGCCGTCAAACTCGCACTCGATCCGGGTCGGATACTTGTTGCCTTTCGTCGTCATCGGCGCAACGATTACGGTTTGAATATGTCGGTTTATCTGGTCAGGCGAAACAACCGCACACGGGCGAGTTTTCTGGATTTCGCTGCCAAGAGTCGGGTCGAGCCGGACAAGATAAACTTCAAATCGCTTTACCATTGCCATTCCGCTTCATCCCAACTGCTCGAATTACGCGCTTCTTCCGCGTCAAGCAATTTGTCGTCGCCGTTGTTTGCCATTGCTTGAAAAGCCGCATCCCAACCGTCTCGCGGCTCACGCGCGGCGCGAATCACAATTTGCCGGTCAAAGGCTTCGATCTCAACTTCTTCTGCCAGACGACTCTGTTCAAGCAGCACTTTCGGAATACGAACGCCGAGCGAGTTACCGATTTTTACAATACGAGTTCTCATAGGCACATTGTAATTACGCCAAGCGGATTTTGTCAAATAATATTTTCGCGTCGTTGAGGAAAACCCCGAAGCACTCGACGGCTCAGATGACGTGGGGCGAAACCACCGACACGCAAGTTAAGGTAGAACCACGCAACGCGATAGGAAAGTCGCTGTTGTCATCACCACGTCCATTGAATCGTTGGATTGCGCTCTGACCTACAATACGCCTTTGCTTTCCAACTTTCGTATTTCTCCTAAAAACTCCACTGGATTTAAGATTTTAATTCGCCGATAGCGACGACGAAAATCTTTTGCTTCGTCTGTGAAATCCGTCATCAAATCAAGCAAATCATTATCTCGGCTAACCGGAAACACCGCTTCGGTTTCAATAGCCAGATTCAGATACGGCTCGTCGTTCGGGTCGCGGGGATAGCTGAAATGTGGCGGCATAATTTCAACAAACTCGGCTCTTTCCGAAATCAAGTCAATCAAATTTTCAACTTTTTCATCAGTCAAACTCGGATTGCGTTCTCGAAGGCGCGGACGCGAAAGCACATCTTTGATTTCCGCCAAAATTGCTTCGCTCACCACCAGAAGAACACGGTCTTGTTCGACTAATTCAAGACACGCGACGGCGGGACTGGCTTCTGACAATAAACCTTGCAGAAAAACGCCGCAATCGTAAACCGTGACGGGGACTCCACTCACTTTTTATGTTTCGCCTCGCGTGATTCGGCAATCGCGGCATCAATCTGTTTTTCCAAATCTTCGTCGCTGACAGTAATGTTCTCGCGGACATCGGCAAAAAGTTCACGGAATGTCGGGCGTTTAATCTGCGCGGCAATTATCATTTCAACATATTCCGCCAAACCTGTTCCGTTCGTTTTCGCTTTGTCTTCCAACGCCGCGCCAATTTCTTTCGGCAAATGGATTGTCAGAGTCACTGTTTCCATAGTCGAAATTTTAACATAAACTTCTTAAACCGACGTTTTTCAATTTATCCGGTTCGGTTTCACTACGAAGCAATCCAACCACTTGTTAACACCAACGCACCCGATAATATCTCAGATTCCGAGCATTGTTAATGATTTCTTGAGGATATTTGTAGTGCGCTCTTTAGTAAATGAAGAAAAGGCGATTCGGTTGGGAATCGCCTTTTGGGTTTGATGAATTGAGTTTGATTTTACGGAGTTTTCGGCTTTCTGACTGCTCTTTTGCGTTCCGATTTGCGAACGCCGCCGGCTTTTTCGTATTCGTCGCTGTAAAAGTGTGTCAATCAGAATTCGCCCGAACACGACATTTCTCTCCTTTTTAGAACTTTGAACTTAGAAAAGTTGCGGTATCGAACGACGGAATGTTTCAAAACGGTAAACTCGACGGGCGAAACGCCGCTAGAAATCGTCCGCCCAGAATTTTTTGCGAAATTTGGCTTCGTTCCAAAAGTTGATGAAATGTTCGATTTTCGGTTTCTCGTCCCTGCCGAGAACGACGCTGACGACATCGTAGCGAAATTTGACGTTCGGCAGATTGAAAATTTTTCGATAAACCCGCGCCGTGCGGATGATTTGTCTTTGCTTTCGCAAATCAACGGCGGCGAGCGGCGCGGCGAACGCCTCGGAGGTGCGCGTTTTGACTTCGACAAAACATAAAACATCGTTTTCGTCGAGCGCGATAATATCAACTTCGCCCGTCACGGACGCGCCGACCGAATTTCTGCCGACCGGAACCTTAAAGTTTGCGACAACGAGACGGTAGCGATTTTTCATCAGAAAACGACGCGCCAATTCTTCGCCCAAATTTCCGACGCGAACGGTTTCGGAAACGGACGAATTACTGTTTCGAAAATTGAGCGACAATGTTTCGGACATTTTTAACAAGGGAAGTATAAATGAAAATGAATCAGATTAAAATTTATCTCGCCGCAATCGCGGTCTTGCCGTTTGCGCTTTTGACGACGGTTTGCCAGACGAAATCCGCTTCGCAGGAAAACGCGGCACTGCCGAAAATCGTCAACTTCGACAAAGCGCAGACTTATCAAATCAACGCGCAGGATTTGCCGAAGCCATACGCTTCGGACAGTGCCAGCCGCGGCTCCGATGTCGTCGGACAGCCGAAAAACGCGAAACTGAGCGTGCCGAAAGGCTTCAAAGTCAATGTTTATGCCGAAGGCGGCTTTGAGAATCCGCGCTGGCTGACGCTCGCCCCGAACGGCGATGTGTTCGTCGCCGACTCACGCGCCAATTCGATTATTATTCTGCGCGACAAAAACAAAGACGGCGCGGCGGACGAAAGATACACCTTCGCCGAGAATTTAAGACAGCCGTTCGGAATGGCTTTCAACGGCGATTATTTTTATGTGGCGAACACCGATTCGGTCGTGCGCTATAAATACGAATCCGGTCAAACCCAAGCCGAATCCGAACCGGAAAAAATCATCAAGTTGACCGAAGGCGGCTACAATCAGCATTGGACGCGCAACCTTCTGTTTTCGCCCGACGGCGGCAAACTCTACGTTTCCATCGGCTCGTCCGGCAATGTTGATGTCGAAAAAGACGAACGCCGCGCCGGAATTTCCGAGTATAACCCGGACGGCACGGGTTATCGTTTATACGCTTCGGGTTTGCGAAATCCGATTGGGCTGGCGTGGAATCCGGCGAACGGACAGCTTTGGACGGCGGTTAACGAACGCGACGGACTCGGCGACGATTTGGTTCCCGATTACGTAACGGGTGTCAAAGACGGCGGATTTTACGGGTTTCCGTTTTCCTACATCGGGCAGAACGAAGAGCCGCGCCGCAAAGGTGAAAATCCCGCGCTGGTGAAAAAAGCGATTGTGCCGGACGTTCTGCTGACTTCGCATTCCGCCGCGCTCGGCATTCAGTTTTACACCGGAAATGCGTTTCCGAAAGAATATCAGGGCGATGCGTTCGTCGCCCTGCACGGCAGTTGGAATCGGGATAAACTGACGGGCTACAAAATCATCCGCGTCAATTTCGAGAACGGCAAACTCGTCGGCAGCGGCTACGAAGATTTCATCACGGGCTGGCTGCCGAGCGAAAATTCCGAAGAAGTCTGGGGCAGACCGGTCGGGCTTCTGGTCAACGCGGACAGCTCGCTTCTGATCGCCGACGACGGCGCAAATAAAATCTGGCGCGTCAGTTATTCCAAATAGATTTTTACGGGATGGATAGGTAGGCAGGATCAGAAATTTAACGCTGAATGAATCAACCCTGCTAATCAATGTAGTTTGCAAAGATAATCAAAAATTAAGTCCTGTTTATCCTGCTTATCCTGTTAAGGTTGATTTTAATGAAAAGAGGTTTAAAAATAATCGTTCTCGTTCTGGCGGTCGCTTTCGTCGGCGGACAATTATATCGTCCCGACCGCACGGCGGCGACGATTGTGCAGTCGGAAACTCTGGAAGCGACGACGCAAGTCCCGGAAAACGTGGCGCAAGTGTTAAAGCGAAGCTGCAACGATTGTCATACGAATCAAACGAATTATCCGTGGTATTCAAACATCACGCCGGTTAATTGGTTTCTCGCGCATCACATTGACGAAGGTCGTCAGAAGCTGAACTTCTCGATCTGGAATACTTACAACGCGAAAAAGAAAGGGCATAAACTCGACGAAATCTGCGATCAGATTATCGGCGGCGAGATGCCGCATCACCAGTATCTGTGGATGCACGGCGACGCGAAATTGTCCGACGCGGACAAAAGACTGCTCTGCGGTTGGGCGCAAGCGGAAAGAACAAGGATTTCGGGAAGCTGACAGGACGCGAAACGCGATGAAAAAATCGAGGCGGGCGAATCATTTTCGCCCGCCTCGATTTTTTGCCGCCGACCGAACGATGCCGCCTTTCCTGCCGGACGGAACGATACAAACGCGCGGTGTCCATTGAGCGCGGCGGCGGTTGAAACGCGAAATTTATTGACGATGCCGGCGAAATTCCGCCGCAAAATCAAAAAGCGGGTGTAGAATGATTGCGAAGTTATTTCGGTAACTCAAAAGGAGAAAAAATATGTTTACGGCAGAAGAAAAAAACGACATTAAACGGATGGTTTTACGGGAAATCGAAAATATGTTCACCGAACTCGCCCACAAATATAACACCAAAGAGAACCACGAAAAAATGCTTTTTTTACTCGACATCGAAAGCTCCGTCAAACAGGGATTGATGGACGCGGACGAATCGGCGGAAGTTAAAGCCGCCTAAGTAAAAAGATTTCTTCAGATTGTTGCTGATGATCATTCTGTTTTCCGCCGATAACCGGCGGGACGCTCAAAAATCGTGCGTGGCGGTCTGCCAAATCTTTCGCCTCTCGGCATCGGCTTGCGCGAATCGGTAAAAGGCAATTCGTTTTTTAATTTTGACGTTTTCGCGTTAAAATCGAAAAATGGCTGTGCTTGAAATCGTAAATTTCCCCGCGCCGGTTCTTTTGACCGCCGGCAAACCCGTCGAACATTTTGACGAGCAACTCGAAACTTTTGTCAAAGATATGTTCGAGACGATGTATGCGGCGAAAGGTCTCGGACTCGCCGCGCCGCAGGTGGCTGATTCGCGGCGGATTTTCGTGATGGACTGCTCGCACGAAGAAGACGCATCGCAGAAAATCGCGGCGATCAACCCCGAAGTTATCTACGTCGAAGGCGAACAGACGGGCGATGAAGGCTGTCTGTCATTTCCCGGTCTCTACGTTCCGGTTACGCGCAGCAATCGCGTAATTTTACGGGCGCAGGATGTCAAAGGAAACTGGTTTGAACTCGACGGCGAAGAATTAGCCGCCCGCTGCATTCTGCACGAAACCGACCACTGCGACGGCATCGTTTTCCTTGACCGAATGACGATTTTAAAACGCGAGATGGCGAAACGAAAAATCAAACGATTGCAGAAAACCGGCAAATGGGATTAAAAAATTATGAAAATCGAGGACACCAAAACAACCGCTGAAATCGGCTCGACACGCGAACTGAACAAATATCTCGGCGCAGGCTGGGTTTTAATTTTGAGCTACGTCAAACACCAGAGCGACAGCCAGCAGCCGCGCTTCGTCGTCGCGTGGCAGACTGAAAACGAAGCCGTTTACCCTGAACTTTTGGACGAATGGGAACTGCACGAAATTGACCGACAGATGAATCTCTAAAATTTATGCCGCCGAAAATTAGAGAATTAATTGCCGAACTCGAACGCAACGGTTTCACCAGTGGCGGCGGAAAGGGAAGCCATCGAAATTACGAACATATCTTGGGCAATCAGAGTTACAGTTTCCGGCAAATCCGGCGACGATGCGCGAAAGTATCAAGAAAAAATTGTCAAAGACGCAATCAAAAAGGTGAAATAAAATGAGAAATTCAGCCGACGCTTACGAAAAAATCGTTTATTGGAGCGATGAAGATAATTGTTTCATTGGAATGTGTCCCGAATTGATGTATGGCGGCGTTCACGGCGATGATCCGGTGGAAGTTTTCAAAGAACTATTAGAAGTTATTGACGAATGGGTTGAAATTTTCAAAAAAGATGGAAAACCTTTGCCGGAACCGAAGAAAGCGGTTTTGGAAGCGGCTTAATTTAAATGAAAATTAACGAAACTGTTCACCGAATAATTTTAGAAAGCATAAGACCTACGGAAAGCGTCATCGGAGCGGAAGTTAAAATCGCTGAAATAAAAAGTGTCATTGAAAAATACGGTTGGTTCGACGAAGCGGCAATCGCCGTCAGAGATAAAACGGACGGAACGATTTACTTGTTGGACGGACATCACCGTTTGGCGGCGGCGCAGGAACTCGGACTAAAAGAAATTCCGGTGGTTATTGCAGAATTTTCAGAATTAGCAAATTTTTATTTGTATTATAATTCGATGGAAACTATCAGACGAACGGCAAACAATATGAAAAGATTCAGGTGAAAACAATGAAAGAAGTTTTATTAAATTTGATTCGGGAACGCACGAATAAAGTTTCGTTAGCGACGGAAATGATAAGGGAAAAGTTCGGTGACGTTAAATTTGCCGTAATGAATAGATTCGGCGACCGAATTCCGAAAAGAGGATTTTTGGACGCGGCTGAAAGCGTCTCTTACAATTTTCACGGCAGAGGAGTCAGAGTGAATTTCGGAGATGAGGAAATTAATTTTGATTTTAATTTTAGTAACCGGAGAGCGGAAAATCACGCCGGGTTTAATCATTGGCGAGTCGAAGAATTTCTGTCTGACCATCGAGCCGAATATGAAGAACTAAACGATTTATCAATCGAAGAAATTCAATCTTTATTAGAGAATTTAGCCCTCGAAAATCGAATTGTTTTCGACGAAACAGAAAATCTTTATTATCTTCCCAATGATTTGAAAAAAGAAATCGAGAACAAGATTCGAGAAAAAGAAATGGCGTTATTATAAAAACTTTAAAGTGAGAAAATTATGCAAACACAAAAGATATTAGACGAATTTAAGAACGAACCGTTCACCGATTATTCGACAGCGAAAAATGCCGACGCAATGCGTGAAGCGATTGAAAGGGTGCGGGGCGAACTCGGACGGGAATATCCGGTAATTATCAACGGCGAAAAAATTTCGCTTGATGCGAAGTTTGAAAGCATCAATCCGGCAGAGAAATCACAGATTGTCGGGCGATTTTCGGATGCGGACGCGGATGGCGAAAATTTAACGGCAAAGGCGGTTGAGGCGGCGACCGAAGCGTTTAAAACGTGGCGCAATGTGAAAGCCGATGAACGCGCCGAATATCTGTTTAAGGCGGCGAAGATTATTCGTGACAGAAAGCATTACTATTCGGCGTGGATGGTTTTTGAGGCGGGAAAAACGTGGGCGGAAGCCGACGGCGACACGGCGGAGGCGATTGATTTTCTCGAATTTTACGGGCGTGAAATGTTGCGTTGGGCGGAAAAGCAGCCGATCACGAAACTCGCGGGTGAAGATAATCGGTTTGAATACGTTCCGCTTGGAGTCGGCGCGATTATTCCGCCGTGGAATTTCCCTTTGGCGATTATGGCGGGAATGACGATGGCGGCAGTGGTTTGCGGCAACACGACGGTTCTGAAACCTTCGCCCGACGCGCCGACGATTGCTTTTAAATTTATGGAAGTTCTCGAAGAAGTCGGATTGCCGAAAGGTGTCGTCAACTTCATCGCGGGCAGCGGCGCGAAAGTCGGCGAACTGCTGGTGCAAAGCCCGAAAATTCGATTTATTTCGTTTACCGGATCGAAAGCCGTCGGTCTGCATATCTACGAAGAAGCGGCGAAAAAGCGCGAAGGTCAGAACTGGATGAAGCGCGTCGTCGCCGAGATGGGCGGCAAAGACGCGATTATCGTTGATGCGGAAGCCGATTTGGATTCGGCGGCGACGGGAATCGTGCAAGCCGCATTCGGGTTTCAGGGACAGAAATGCTCGGCGTGTTCGCGTTTGATTGTGGACGAATCAGTTCACGACGAATTGATGGAAAAAGTCATCGCGCTGACGAGAAAACTGAAAATCGGTTTGCCGACCGAAGGCGAAACGAATATAACCGCCGTTATCAATCAAAAATCGTTTGACAACGCGATGAAAGCCATTAGAAAAGGGCAGGAGGAAGGCGGCAATTTAGTTTACGGCGGCACGGGAAATAATTCCAAAGGTTTTTACATTGATCCGACGATCATTCAAGATGTCGCGGCGAAATCAACAATTGAGCAGGAAGAAATTTTCGCTCCCGTGTTGGCTGTAATTAAAGCGAAGGATTTCGATCACGCTTTGGAAATTGCCAATGACACGCAATACGGTTTGACCGGCGCGGTTTATTCGGCGAACGCCGAAAAGTTGGAAAAAGCGCGGAACGAATTTCACGTCGGCAACCTTTATTTCAACCGCAAATGCACCGGCGCGCTCGTCGGAGCGCATCCGTTCGGCGGATTTAATATGTCGGGAACCGATTCCAAAGCCGGCGGGCGCGAATACCTTTTGCAGTTTATGCAGGGCAAACTCGTTTCCGAAAAAGTCGGCGCGACGACGAAAAGCGAAAGCCCGGAAGCTTTGAGCGCGGCGGAAACTAGCGCGAAAGGTTTCTGATTGAAATTGAATTCAAAAAAGGTTTGACCGCCGGAATTCCGGCGGTCAAACCTTTTTTCGTGCGAAACGATCTTCGGAAAAGGAAAACCTTCCGTTACATTTCTCGGTTGTCGCGTTCGAGAATTCTGGTTAGAGTCTTGCGGTCAATCCGTAACAAACGCGCCGCCGCCTGTTTGTTGCCTTTGGTGTGAGCCAAAACCTGTCCGACGTATTTCGTCTGCATTTCGGCGAGCGAAGTCCATTGCGGCGGATTTTCGACGGGCGAATTAATCCCTGATTCGGCGAAAAATTCGGCGGCCGGTTTACGATTCGGCTGTTGAATACGAAGCGGTAAATGTTCGGGATAAATAATATGGTCGGCGAGCGAGACGGCGTGCAGCACGGCGTTTTCCAATTCGCGGACGTTGCCCTGCCAATCGGCGTTTTGAAGAATTTCAAGAGCCGCAGTCGAAAAAGTTACCACCGGCGCGTCCGGCGGCAAAACTCGTTCGGCGAAATAGGCGGCGAGTAGCGGAATGTCTTCGCGGCGTTCGCGGAGCGGCGGCAAACCGATGGTTACGGCGTTCAAGCGATACATCAAATCCTGTCTGAACCGTCCTTCCCGCGCTTCGACTTCGATGTCGCGGTTGGTCGCGGCGATCACCCGCACGTCAACCCTGATCGTCCGGTTGGTTCCGACGCGGCGAATTTCGCCCTGCTGTAATGCGCGTAATAATTTAACCTGAAACTGCGGCGCGGTTTCCGTAATTTCGTCGAGAAAAATCGTGCCGCCGCTCGCTTCTTCCCACAAGCCGACGCGCTCACTGCTCGCGCCCGTAAAAGCACCGCGAGCGTGTCCGAACAATTCCGACTCGATCAACTCGACGGGAATCGCGCCGCAGTTAACGGCGACGAATTCGCCCGCCGAACGGTGGCTGCGCCGGTGGACGGCGCGGGCGACGACTTCTTTGCCCGTTCCCGATTCGCCGGAGATTAAAACGGGAAGATTAGTCGCGGCGACGCGCCCGACCATTTTCATAGACGCGACGAACGCCGGACTGCGCCCGATTAAATTGATGTTCGATTGATAGCCGGAAGCGGAGACGGCGGCAGCGGATTGAAAACGACGCAGAGCCTGTTCGCGCACTGCCGCCGACAGTTTTAAAATATCGTCAACGCCGAAAGGTTTCGTCAGATAATCGTAAGCTCCGATGGCGGTTGCGTCGAGCGCACCGGCGGCGGATTCGTAGCCGGTCATCAGCACGAACCGCGTATCGGGCTGCTCGTTGAGAAAACGACGCAGAACGGCGTAGCCGTCAATGCCGCCGAGATTGACATCGCAGAAAACCAGCGTTAATTGATGTTTTTGCAGCGTTTCAAAAGCGTTTTCGGCGTTTTCTGCTTCATAAACCGTCCAGTCGTCCATTCGCAGAACGTCCGATACAAAGCTGCTTACTTGTGAATCGTCGTCAATCACTAATGCCGACAAAATATGTTTTTCCATCATATATTTTTGTCTTTTCCCGCAAAAATGATCAATTGAATTGTGCCTCTTAAACGAACCTTTGTCCAGCGTTTCGGCGTTTGAAATTCATCAAACTACTTTAGTTTTTTAATGGAACGACTTCGACATCGGTTAGAAATCGCCGCGCTGAGGCAAAACGGTGCGGCGATTTTCCTCAAATGCCGGAGACATTCTCGATTTTTTTGGATAAACCTTAAAAAACGAATCGTTAAGCAATTGGCACACTAATTGAGTTCGAGAAACTGCGGTCAGTTCGGAAACTCCGGCTGATTTCCCCTTTTTATCCCGGCGAAACACAATTTTATGACCAATTCCACATCTGCTTCCAGTCATTCTTTGAAAACAAATTATTTGATGGACTGCGTTTTGTTCGCCGATGACAAGCCGCTCGAACAGATTTTGATTGTGGACGACGAAGAAGTCGTGCGGAATCTCTTCTCGTTTTGTCTGGAAAGAAATTACGTCTGCTCCCAAGCGTCGTCGGTTGCCGAAGCCCTCGAACTGCTTAACGAGACGGAGTTTGAGTTGATTATCACCGATTTGATGATGCCGGAATTGACGGGCGTTGATTTGCTCGACCGCGTGATGGAAGTTGCGCCCGATACGCCCGTCATAATGGCTTCCGGCGTGGACGATCCGCAGAATGCTCTGGAAGCCGTCCGGCGCGGAGCTTTCGATTATTTAATCAAGCCGTGCGATATGGACGAACTCGAATTAACGGTCGAACGCGCCCTCGAACGGCGGCGGCTAAAACTCGAAGCGCGACAGTCGAAACTTGATTTGGAAAGCCGCAACCGGCAGCTCGCGCACGGCAAAGCCGAACTCGAACGCTTGCAGGCGCAAATCGTTCAGCAGGAAAAAATGGCATCGCTCGGACAACTCGCCGCCGGCATCGCGCACGAAATTAACAATCCGGTCGGCTTTATCTACGGCAATCTCGGCATTCTCAAAAAGTCCGTCGGCGAAGTGCGGGAGTTGCTCGATTTTTACGAAAACTCGGAAATGCCCGCCGAAATCGCCGACGGCGCGGAAACCATCAAGCGTAAAATCGGGTATGAAATGCTGCTCGGCGATTTGACCGCGATGATTAAGGATTGCTACGACGGAGCTGAGCGCATCAGCGGCATCGTGCGAAATCTGCGAACTTTTTCGCGGCTCGACGATGCCGAATTCGCTAAGACGGACGTTCACGAAGGCATTGACTCGACCGTCCGGCTGCTGTCGCGTTATTACAGTGCCGGAAATCTGACGCTCCTCCGCGAATACGGAGATTTGCCTTTCATTGATGCCTTCGGCGGGCAGTTAAATCAAGTTTGGCTGAATCTGCTGGTCAACGCGGCGCAAGCGGTCGGGACGAAAGCCGGTGTCGTAACGGTTAAAACTTATACCGAAGGCGGTTTCGCCGTGATCGAAATCGGCGACACCGGCGAAGGCATCGCCCCGGAAAATCTCAATCGTGTTTTTGAACCGTTCTTTACGACGAAAACCGTCGGCGAAGGCACGGGTTTGGGACTTTCGATTTCGTTCGGCATTATTACGCAGCACCTCGGCACTCTGAGCGTCGAAAGCGTCCCGCGCAAGGGAACGATTTTCACGGTTCGGCTGCCGATAGACAATCAGCAGCTTCTAGAGAAAATGATGCAGACAGACTACATCGCCGCCTATTAAAACTAACTCGCAAACGAATTAAACATTATGAAATATAAAATACTTGTTGTTGACGACGAACCTCTGAACATCCGCCTGCTCGAAAGAATTTTCAATCGGGAACACCAGGTTTTAATTGCGTTCTCCGGGCAGGAAGCGTTGGAATTGCTCAGACAGCACGATGTCGCGCTGATTATCTCCGATCACCGGATGCCGGAAATGAACGGCATCGAATTTCTGAAGCTCGCCGCCGAAATGCGCCCGCGCGTGATTCGTATCATCATTTCCGGTTACGCCGATGTCAACGTGCTGACCGAAGCCATCAACAGCAGCGTGATTTACCGATTTATCTCCAAACCCTGGAACAACGAGGATTTGCAGCAGACGGTAACGCGGGCTTTGGAGCATTACGAAATTTCCAAACACCAGCACGAGTTGATTCAAACCAACGAACGCCTGACGAAGCAGATGGCTTCGATGCGCCGACTGCTCGCCCAGCTCAACGCGGATTTTCTAGACATCGAAGACGACGCTTCTTTCGCCATTCAAAATTTAAGCACCGCCGCCGTCAACTCGTCGCCCGAATCGGAACGAGAAGAACTTGGCGAACTTTTGATGCGGACGTTTGAAAACGAGCCGGAACACACCCAAATCGCGTAATTAAAAACTCGCACTTTATTCTCGCCGGATTAGAACGAGCCAGGCTGAATTCGGCTCGTTTTTCTTTGCCTCAAACTTCCAGCCGCTCATCACGCCTGCCTGCGTTGCCTGAATTTATAAAAGAATGATTAACTGTCAGAGAGATTATGGAAAATAAAATACTCGTAATTGACGACGATTCGGCACGGCTGAAAGATTTGACCGAATTTTTGCGCGGCGGCGGCTATTATTTTGAAATCGTCTCCGAATTTCGAGAGGCGGCGAAAAACTCGATTACCGTTACCGATTCGAGCGGCGCGAGCGAGCAATACAAATCGCTGCGAATGACCGGCGCGTTGATGGATACCAGTCGGCGCAAACGGGCGGAAAACGCCGTTCGTTTTCAAGCACTGCTGCTCGACACGGTTCAGCAGGCGGTGATCGCCGCCGACTTGAAAGGCAAAATAACTTACTGGAACGGCTACGCGGAAAAGATTTTCGGCTGGTCGGCGACCGAAGTGCTAAATAAAGACGTGCTGGATTTGATCGTTCCGCAGGTTTCGCGGCGGGAAACCGAAAGATTGATGTTCGGCATCGCCCGAGGCGGCAACTGGACCGGCGAAATGATGCTCCGGCGACGGAACGAAACATCTTTTCCGTCGCGGGTCGTCAGTTCGCCCGTACAGGACGAACAAGGAAGAACCACCGGAACGCTCGGCATTCTGACCGACATCACCGACCGTAAACTCGCCGAAGAGGAAAACATCTCGCTGAACACGGAGATTCAGACGCAGCGGCAGCGTCTGAACGCGATTATCGCCAACATTCCGGGCGTGGTTTGGGAAGCCGGAGTAAACTCGCAAGCCTCCGACCGGTTCGTTAATTTCGTCAGCGATTACGTGGAAAAAATGATCGGCTACACGCCCGCCGAATGGATGAGCGAACCGGATTTCTGGCTGAAAATAATGCACCCGGAAGACCGCCAGCACACCGAACTGGAAGTGCAGTCGGTAATCGAGAAAAGCGGCAAAGGCGTTCAGCAGTATCGCTGGATCGCCAAAGACGGCGGCATCGTCTGGGTCGAAACGCAGATGATTATCGCCACGGACGAAAACGGCAAACCGTTCAGCCTGCGCGGAATCTCGATTGATGTCTCCGAACGCAAAGCCATCGAAGAAGCCTTGCAGAAAAGCGAAGAACAACTGCGCCAGTCGCAGAAACTCGAATCGGTCGGCAGACTCGCCGGCGGCATCGCGCACGATTTCAATAATATGCTGACGGCGATCAACGGTTACAGCGATTTGATCTTGCGCGAACTCGGCGACGACGATTCGTTGCGGAATAAGGTTCTCGAAATCAAAAAAGCGGGCGAGCGTTCCGCCGCTCTGACCCACCAGCTTTTAGCTTTCAGCCGCCGCCAGGTTTTGCAGCCGAAACTCCTTGACCTTAACAAATCCGTCCGGGAGATGAGCCAGTTGCTGCACCGTCTGATCGGCGAAGATATTCAATTGAACATCGCCCTCAGTTCGCATCCGAGCTGCGTCGAAGCCGATCCCGGACAGTTGTCGCAAGTGATTATGAACCTCGTGGTCAACGCCCGCGACGCGATGCCGCAGGGCGGCGATTTAATCGTTAAAACCGAGAAAGTGCGCTTTGAAAAAGAACCCGTCGCCCAATTTGCCCCGCAGCACACCGGCGATTTCGTGATGTTAAGCGTGATTGATACCGGCATCGGCATCGAAGATAAAATTTTCGAGCAGATTTTCGAGCCGTTCTTTACGACTAAACAGGTCGGTGTCGGCACGGGCTTGGGTTTGTCCACCGTTTACGGCATCGTCAAACAGTCGGGCGGCTACATCTGGGTGAACAGCGCGGTCGGCAAAGGCGCGGAATTTAAAGTTTATCTGCCTTACGTCGAGGAAAAAGCCGCCGCCAAAAAGGAAAGAAAAGCTCCCGAACAATTTCCTTACGGCACGGAGACGATTCTGTTGGTCGAGGACGAAGAAATGGTGCGAAGTCTGACGCGGCGGATTCTGGAAGTTTGCGGCTACACCGTCATCGAAGCCCGCAACGGCATCGAAGCGATGAAGTTTTGCGAAGACGCGGCGTGTCATATTGATCTGCTGATGACCGATGTCGTGATGCCGCAGATGAGCGGGCGCGAGTTGTCGGAGAAGATGTCCGCCCTTCGCCCGCAAACGCGCACGCTTTTTACTTCCGGTTATATGAACGACCGCACGATGCGGCTCGGCGTATCCGAAGATGCCGTCAATTTTATTCAAAAACCGTTCGCGCCCGACGTGCTGGCGCGAAAAATCCGGGAAATGCTCGACGGCAAAACCACTAAAAATCGTCCCGCCGATTCATCCGGTTCACAAATTTAAGGTCGGCGGTTTTCGGTTTGCAATAACGACGATGTTATAATCGGCAAAAATCAAATGTTTCCGGCGAAACATTAAATCAATCGCCGACCGATTCAAGGAGGTTAAGATTTAAAATGGAAAAAAGTTACAAAAAGCCGTCGGATGAAGAACTGCAGCAGAAATTAACGCCGATGCAGTATGAAGTTACGCAGTCGAACGGCACGGAGCCGCCGCACCGGAACGAGTATTGGGACAATAAAGAAGACGGTTTATACGTGGACATCGTTTCGGGCGAGCCGCTGTTTTCGTCCAAAGAAAAATTCGATTCAAGCTGCGGCTGGGCGAGTTTCGATAAGCCTCTGGTCGCCGAAAATTTCACCGAACGCGCCGACCACAAATTCGGTATGCGCCGCGTCGAAGTCCGCTCCAAGAATGCTGATTCGCATCTCGGACACATTTTCGACGACGGTCCGACCGAAACCGGAATGCGTTATTGTATGAATTCGGCGGCGATGCGCTTTATTCCGGCGGCGGATTTGGAAACCGAAGGCTATGGCGAATATCGGTATTTGTTTGAAGATAAAAAGTAAAAATTTCAACCGTTCGGAGTTCACACTTTAGTTTGCCGACCGCCGCGTTTCGCCGGCGGTTTTTCACGCTCGAGCGCGAACTCCGAACTAAAACAAGAATGAATAAGAAAATTTCCGATATTAAAAAAATTATCGCATCAGCGATTTTTTGCAGCTTGATTTCACTGATCGTTTTCCCGTCGAAAGCGTCGCTGCAAACTTCCGATTCAAACCCGTTTCCCGTCAAACGTCAGGAATCGCCGGAAACCTGGCGACGCGACGGCGAAGCGCACATTCAGGCGGTCAAAAACCAGCCGAAGTCCGGCAAAAAGGCGAAGAACGTCATTTTGTTTCTCGGCGACGGAATGGGCATCACGACGATGACGGCGGCGCGGATTCTCGAAGGTCAGATGCGCGGCGAGAGCGGCGAGGAGAATCAGTTGAGTTTCGAGCAATTTCCAAACGTCGCGCTCTCGAAAACTTACAGTGCCAATCAGCAGACTTCCGATTCCGCGCCCACGATGTCGGCGATAATGTCGGGCATCAAAACCGACGAAGGCGTTCTATCGGTTAATCAAAACGTCGTTCACGACGATTACACAACCGTCAAAGGCAACGAAACCGAAACGATGCTGGAGATGGCGGAAGAAAACGGTAAATCAACCGGAGTCGTCACGACGGCGCGTTTGACGCACGCGACACCTGCCGCGTGTTACGCGCACACGGCGAGCCGCGATTGGGAAGCGGACGGCGATATTTTCAAATTAGCGAAAGCCGCTTACGACGCGAAATTCCCCGATATTGCCAGACAATTGATCGAATTTAATTACGGCGACGGTTTGGAAGTAGCGATGGGCGGCGGACGCACGAAGTTTTTGCCGAACATCGTGAATGACCCGGAATACGCCATTCAAAAAGGCGAGCGGCTTGACGGGCGCGATTTGACGAAAGAATGGACAGCGAAATATAAAAATTCCGATTACGTCTGGAACAAACGGCAGTTCGACGCGATTGACGCGAAAAAAACGAAGCATCTGCTCGGATTGTTCGAGCCGTCGCATTTGCAGTATAATCACGACCGACCGAAAGATGCGGCGGGCGAGCCGTCTCTGAGCGAGATGACGGCGAAAGCGATTGACGTTTTAGCGAACAACAAAAAAGGTTTTTTTCTGATGGTCGAAGGCGGCAGAATTGATCACGCGCATCACAACGGCAACGCTTTTCGCGCCCTAACCGAAACAATCGAATTTTCCAACGCCGTCAAAACTGCGCTCTCGAAAGTTGATTTGAAAGACACTTTGATTATCGTAACCGCCGACCACAGCCACACTTTCACGATGGGTGGCTATCCGATTCGCGGCAATAACATTCTCGGTTTGGTCAGGGAAGTTGACGGTCGCGGACTTTTGGAAGAAGAGGAAAAAGGCGACAAAAACAACCAGCCATTCACGACGCTCGGCTACGGCAACGGCAAAGGCTACGTCGGCGGGACGCGCCCGAATTTAACGCAGGAGCAGGTAAAGAATCCCGATTACAAACAGGAAGCCGCCGTTCCTCTGAACGACGAAACGCACGGCGGCGAAGACGTGGCGATTTTTGCGATTGGCGCGGATTCGCATCTGATTCGCGGCGTGATGGAAGAGAACTGGATTTTCTACGTGATGAAAGACGCTTTCAGATTGAAAAAGTAAAATCGCCGAACGCCGCCGAATACTGTAAAAATAAATACTGACACTGACGATTAAACCTATGAAAAAAATTACTTTAAACGAGATTTTATGCGGACTGCTGATTTTTCTGGCGATGAATTCGATCACCGCCGCGCAGAAAAAACGTCCGGCTGCCAAAGCGAAACCCAAACCGATGATCTTCGCCGTTCTGGACGACGGAAAAACGCTGGAGCCGATTGGCGCGATTGACAAAGGCGAGTTAGTTCCGGCGCACAACGACGGCGACGACGCGAAATCGCCGACTGCTTTTGCAAAAACTTATTACAAACCGAAAACCGTTTACAACTTGATTTTCGGCAGTGCGAAAAACGGCACGGTATCGGTCGTCGGCAGCAATCCGCAATCGGAGTGCGGAAAAAATATGGCGACCGCCGCGACGCAATCGGCGAAAGCCAAACTGAAAGGTTTCGTGATGGCGTTGGCGACCAGCGAAATGCCCTCTGAGACCGCTTCCGGCGTGCGCCGTCTGCCGACCGCCGCCGAACGCGGCGAAATCGAAACCCTTGTCCGCGCCGAACTCATCAAACAGGGCGTAACCGTCAACGCCGCCAAAAAGTTGAATTATTACAACTTAACCGCCCTTGACGTTGATGCCGACGGCAAGGCGGAGTTGGTCGGAACCTACTGGGCGGAAACTTCCGCCAAAGAAAGAAACCTTTTGTTTTTCATCGCCGAACTGAACGCCGGCAAATATCAATTCGGCTACAGCGATTACGCCAAAGTTACGTCCGCCGATGTGATGAGCGGCGAGATGAAGGATTTGGACGAACTCGGCGGCGAACTGCTGCTCGACGCGCTGGAGTATAACGGCGACTCGACTGCCGAAATTTTCACGATCAAAAGGGCTTTTGAAGGCAATAATTTCCAAGTTTACAGTCGGCAGAACGGCAAATGGACGCGCGTTTACGAAAATTACAGTTACCACTGTGCTTATTAATTTCGGTTGAATTCAAACGGCGCGAGCGTTTGGGCAAGCGGCACAATTCTACATCATTCTGAAATCGCTGATCGGTTAATTACACTTCAAGGAAAAAGACAAATTGTTAGAGGAAAACAAAAATTATGATTTATCGCACAGTCCAGGTAAAATTTCTTTTGTTAACAATTCTTTTCTTCGGAACGGCGCAGAGTTTCGCAGCCGAAGGCGATTTGGATCCGTCGTTTGACGGTGATGTAATTGTCATTACCGCCAATGGTTCCGGCAGTTCAATCTCTAATTTGGCAGTTCAGCCGGACGGAAAAATTATTGCCGTTGGAAACAGCTCGGAACCTTCCTCGTCAACGCCGCGTGCTGTTATTCGGACGAACGGGCGACGATCCGCGAGTGGTCGGCGATTGGGACGGCGACGGCAAAGCCGACCCGTCGGTTTACCGCAGCGGCGCGAGTCCCGGAGCGCAGAGCTTCTTCTTTTATCGTCCGTCAGCGCAGCCGTCGGTTGATTTTGTAACGATTTATTGGGGAACGGCGGGCGACGAACCGGTGCGCGGCGATTTTGACGGCGACCGGCGGATGGACGCGGCGGTTTTTCGCCCTTCGGACAGCATTTGGTATATCCTGCCAAGCGCAGCCGCGCAGCCGCGTTATGAGCGTTGGGGTTTGAGCGGTGATCGGTTGGTCGCGGGCGATTACGACGGTGACGGACGGACAGATTTTGCCGTGTGGCGGGCAGGCAATTACAACATTCTGCAAAATTTAAGTTCGCAGGCGGTTTACATAAACTTCGGCGTTGCCAGCGACGTTCCGATTGCATCGGCGTTCGTTCGATAATCCGAGTGGTTTATGAAAGCGGTCAGTTTGTAGTGAGTTCAGCAATCGAAATTATCAGTCCGGCTTTCGTTTGGGTCGGATGATTACTGCTCACGTCTGAAAATAACCGGGCATTTGAAGCTATCGGACAAACTGAGCGCGTGAAGCGAAAGTTATATGGGCGGGAAACGCGCGAAATGGTAAATTTTGGTTATGAAAATTGTTTTTATGGGAACGCCAAACGCGGCGGCGGCGAGTTTGCGGCGGATTTTGGAAGACGGACACGAAATCGTCGCGGTTTACACGCAGCCGGACAAACCTTCCGGGCGCGGCAATAAATTGTCCGTCTCGCCCGTCAAAGAATTCGCTTTGGAAAATAATCTGCCGATTTTTCAGCCGACGAAAATCAAAACGCCGGAAGCCTTGGCGACCTTCCAATCGCACAATGCCGATGTCGCGGCGGTCGTCGCTTACGGGCGAATTTTGCCGCAAACTTTTCTGGATGCGTTTCCGAAGGGCGCGATCAACGTCCATTTTTCCCTGCTTCCGAAATATCGCGGAGCCGCGCCGGTTAATTGGGCGATTATCAATGGCGAAACGAAAACCGGCGTTACGACGATGCGGATGGACGCGGGTTTGGACACCGGCGCGATGCTTTTGCAGCGTGAGATCGAGATCGGCGAGAGAGAGAACGCGATTGAATTGATGGGCAGACTTTCAACGCTCGGCGCGGGTTTGCTATCGGAAACGCTCTCGATGTTGGACGAGTTGACCGCGCAAGTTCAGGACGATTCGCAGGCGACATTTGCGCCGATTATGAAAAAGGAAGACGGTGCGGTTGATTGGAATCGGTCGGCGACGGAAATTTCCAATCGAGTTCGCGGATTTCAGCCGTTTCCAACGAGTTATACTTTTTATCAAGAAAAAAAACTGACGATCTGGCGAAGTCGGACGGCGGTCGGCGGTTCGCCGTCAGCAGTCGGGGAAATTTTAGAAGCGAAAGGCGACAGTTTGCTAATCGGCTGCGGAAACCGGACGACACTGCTGATCGAAGAATTGCAATTGGAAGGCAAAAAAAGAATGGCGGCGCGCAATTTTTTGAACGGGATCAAATTGACGGTCGGCGAAAGATTGGGAGTTTAGTAAGCAAAATTCTCTCTGCGAACCCCGCGTCTCTGCGTGAGAAAAAATTCTACGTAGAGACGCGGGGTTCGCAGAGAAAAAGAAATCTGAAAGCTGGAAATGATGGAAGCGCAAATTCAAATTATTACGTTTTATCAATTTGAGAGACTGGAAAATCTGCCCGAAATAAAGGCGAGTTTGAAATCGGCGATGGCGAACTTCGGTATTTTAGGGACGATTATTATTGCCGAAGAAGGCTTCAACGCGACGATTGGAGGTTTGATTCCCGACCTTGCCGAGTTTATCGAAGTTCTGGAAAAGACGTTTGAGACGAAGTTGGTTTATAAATCTTCGTTTCACGCGACGCGCCCGTTTATAAAGGCAAAAGTGCGAATTAAAAAGGAAATCGTCGCGCTCCGGCAAACGGTCGAAATCGAAAAGGGAAGCGGAACGCACGTTAAACCAGCCGTCTGGAACGAAATTATTTCCGACGAAAACACGATTGTTCTCGATGCGCGGAACGATTACGAAGTCGAGGTCGGAACTTTCAGAGGCGCGGTTAATCCGAACATCGAAAAGTTCAGCGATTTGCCGAAATTCATCGCGGAAAACTACGATCCAAACAAGCACCGGCGGATTGCGATGTTCTGCACGGGCGGCATTCGCTGTGAAAAATTCGCGCCGTATTTGAAAACTCTCGGCTTCGAGGAAATTTACCAACTCGAAGGCGGAATTTTGAAATATCTCGAAGACGTGCCGGAAAGCGAATCGCTTTGGGAAGGCGAGTGTTTCGTTTTCGATGACCGCATCGCAGTTAACAGTAATTTACAGCCCGGCGCGACCGCCGACGCACGACCGCTGACGCTGAATCCGCCGTCGAAGAAAGGATGGAGGATGAAGTATGAATGATGAATGAAGAAAATCTTCAAATGGTTCATCATTCATACTTCATCCTCCATCATTTAAAATATGAACATCTCGCCCGCCCGCATCGCCGCTTTTGAAATTCTCGCTAAAATCGAAACGGAAAAAGCGTTTTCATCGGTGCTTTTGCCGATTTATGAAGAAAAACTAGAAGCGAAAGACCGCGCACTGTGCCACGAAATAACGCTCGGAACTTTGCGGAAACAGATTTATCTCGACAAGCTCGTCGAAAAACTGACGAACGGGAAAAAACTCGATTCGGTCGTGAAAGTCATTCTGCGAATCGCGCTTTATCAATTGCTGTTTCTCGACAAAATTCCGGCGCACGCGGCGATCAACGATGCCGTGAATCTAACTGTCAAAGCGAAAAAGACTTCGGCGAAAGGTTTCGTCAACGCCGTTTTGCGGCGGTTTACACGCGAGCAAATCGAATTGAATTATGCCGACGAAATTGAAAAAGTCGCGGTCGAAACTTCGCATCCGCGCTGGCTGATCGAAAAATGGAGCGGGCAATTCGGTTTCGACGAAACCGAAAAATTAGCGGCGGCGAACAACGAAACGCCCGCCGCGGTTTTTCGTCTGACAAATAAATCGAACGAGAAAACAGTTGAAACTTTAAAGAAACTGGATTTGGAAATTACCGCATCGGAAATCGTCCGCAACGCCTGGGAAGTTTCAAATTCCAATCAAATGCTGCGTCTCTACGCCGATGACGGAAAAATCTATTTTCAGGATGAAGGCTCGCAAATCATCGCGCACTCGGTGAATTTGAAGAAGGGCGAAAGTTTTTTGGACGTTTGCGCCGCGCCGGGAAGCAAGCTGACGCAGATTGCAGATTGCAGATTCCAGATTCCAGATTCCGAATTCCAAAGCCGAAATTTGGAATCTGCAATCCAAAATTTGATTGTCGGCGGCGATTTTTACGAGCATCGAACGAAGGTTTTGCAGGCGAATTGTCGGCGGCAAGGTTTGAGGAATATCAATGTTCTGCGTTACGATGCGGAAAAGGAGTTGCCGTTTGCCGCCGAAAGTTTCGATGTCGTGCTGCTCGACGCGCCGTGTTCGGGAACGGGGACGATTCGGCATAATCCTGAAATTCGATATTTTTTGAAGGCGAAAGATTTCGCCGAATTACAAGCGAAACAACTCCGAATCCTGAACAGCGCATCAAAGGTTTTGAAAACGAACGGCAGACTGATTTATTCGACTTGTTCGCTTGAACGTGAAGAAAACGAAGCGGTTGCGGCGCATTTTCTTGAAGCGAACAAAGGTTTCACGAAAGTTCAGCCGAAGGTTTCCGAACGATTTCTAACGGCGGAAAGTTATGCGAGAACTTTCCCGCAAATTGATAAAACCGACGGCTTCTTTATCGCGGAGTTTGAAAAGCGCGGGCTTTTTTCGTAAAGTCTTTAGTTGAATCTTCCCTTAAATAATCGAGACATCAGACAAGTCTTAAATTCGCACATATAAGTATTAAAATGGGTTTTGTCAAAAAAGGCGCGTCGGCGTTTGGAAAATTAGTCATCGTCATCGTGCTTGCCGGAACATTTATCGTCGGAATGGTCGGCGTAGTTTATATGTCTTTGCAGGGTAAAGAGATGAAAGTTCCTGAAATCACGGGCAAGGATTTCGTCGAGAGCGAAAAGGAATTGACGGCGATGGGGTTGAAAATCAAAAGACGCGCCGACCGATACAGCACCGAAAAGCCGAACACGGTTCTCGAACAACTGCCAAAAGCGGGCGATACGGTTAAAACCGGACAGATGATTCTGGTCGTAACGAGCAAAACCAATCCCGAAGGCGAAGAAGCTCCGACGACGATCAAGAAGAACGTTGACGTGGACGACAGCGAAAAAATCGAAGATTTGATTTCCGACAAGCCGAAGAAAATCAAAACCAACACGAACACGAATTCAAACAAGAAAAAGGCTTCGACGACGCGCGACACGACCGACGATAATTCCAACGCCGATTCAAATTCCAACTCTGCCGACAATAAAAATTCGAGCGACAAAAATTCTAATGCGGGCGACAAATCAAATAAAAACACGGCGACCAATTCCAATAAATCGAACGCGAACGCGAATAAATCAAGCGTCAATTCAAATAAAGCCGTCGTGCCGAAACCGCCCGTTTCCGGCGGCGACGTGCGACCGCGCAAAACGCCGCAGCCCTGATTCGCAGGCGGCGTAAAGCAACCGTAACTTTTGTTTACGCAACCAAGTTGAAAGAAATTTTCAGAAGATGTTAGAGATTGCCCCTTCTATTTTGTCGGCGGATTTTACGCGGCTTGGTGAAGAAATCCACGCACTCAAAGCCGGCGGCGCGACGATTCTGCACGTTGACGTGATGGACGGCAGGTTTGTGCCGAATATCACGATAGGTTTGCCGGTCGTCAAA
The DNA here is from genome assembly GCA_043772175.1 of Pyrinomonadaceae bacterium. Lineage (GTDB taxonomy): Bacteria > Acidobacteriota > Blastocatellia > Pyrinomonadales > Pyrinomonadaceae. Next base: position 23,194 of record JAYVGL010000175.1, read on the forward strand.
TCCATCCGCCGATTTACCGAAATGACGATTGATTGTCATTTAATGATTATCGAGCCGACCCGCTACGCCGTCGAATTCGTCAAAGCGGGCGCAGATATGGTTTCGGTCCACGTCGAAACCGATCCGCATTTGCAGAGAACTCTAACGGCGATTCGGGAAGCGGGCGGCAAAGCGGGCGTGGCGATCAATCCGGGAACGCCTTTGGTCAGTCTCGAAGAAGTTCTGCCGTTTGCCGATTACATTTTGCTGATGTCGGTTAATCCGGGTTTCGGCGGACAAAAATATATTCATACCGCGACCGATAAACTGCGTCGTCTGCGGCAAATTATCGTCGAGCGCGGTTTAGAGACGCGCATCGAGATTGACGGCGGCATTGACGCTTTGAACATCGAAGTAATCGCCCGTGCAGGCGCGGAAATCATCGTTTCGGGAACCGGCGTATTCGGCGAAGGCGATCCGGCGGCGGGCGTGAAAAAATTGATTGATGCGGGAACGAATTGGATTTAAAGATTCAAGATTCGAGATTCAAAAATCAAAGTTGAAATCTTAAATCTTGAATTTTGAATCTCGAATCTTGAATCTGGTAACGAGGAAATATGTTTTTACACAAATACAAAGCGGTTTTGTTGAGTTTGGTTTTGGTCTGGAGTTTTGCCGTCGTCGGCACGGCGCAGAAAAACAAAGAAGGGCAAGGTTCGGTGTCGCAGAGGCTCGACGTGATGCGGCAGAAACTCGAAACGATGCGGCGTTCTCTGGAGAGTGCGGCTTCGGTTCTAAAAGACGAAAACAAAGGCGATAAAGACAAAAAAGACGATAAATCGAAAGCCGAAACGCCGCTCGGACGGCTGCGCGGACTGAGCAAAGAAGCCTCGGCTTTGCAGTCGGAAGTCAACACTCTGCGCGGCAAAGTTGACCGCTCGGAAAAATACGAAGTCTCGGAAGTTGACACGCTCGAAGCGACGGTCGGCGAACTGCAAACCCGCGCTGACAATGCTCTGACCGAAACCGCCGGAGCGCGAGCCAATCCGGTTTCCGCCGAAGGCACGACGCGGGAAGTCAAGAAAAAGAAAAAATTCTTGGGCATTTTCGGCGGCGGCACGGATGAGTATGAAGAGTTGATCGGAACGGTTACGCCGGGACGCGACCGCGAATTATTTATCGTGGCGACCAAAGAAGTTCGCAAAAATAATTACGATGTCGGACGGCTTTTATTTCAGACGATTATCACGACGTATCCCGATTCGCCGTATCTGCCGATGGCAAAACTCGCCGTCGCCGATTCGTTTTACCTGGAAGGTTCGACCGGGGCTTTGATCCAATCGGCGGCGGCGTATCAGGAATGGCTGACGTTTTTCCCGACGCATCCGCTGGCTGACCGCGTTTTGCTCAAAGTCGCCGAATCGGAAATGCGGCAGATTGGTTTGCCCGACCGCGATTCGACTCGCGCCCGCCGTGCCGAACAGCGTCTTCGCGCCCTGCTTCAACAGTATCCGAATTCGATTTTGAAGGATACGGTCAACAAACGGCTCGAAGAAGTGCAGGATAATCTCGGACTGCACAATCTCTACATCGCCAATTATTACTACACGCAGGCGGTTACTCAAAAGAAGGGCGGACTAAAAGGAGCGCAGTCGCGCTATCGGGAAATACTGGACAAATATCCGAATTTCAGTTTTATGGACGAAGCCCTTTTCAAGCTCGCCGTAACTTATCAGATTGAGGAAGAAACCGACCAAGCCGCCAGATATTTTCAGCAGCTTATCCGCGATTATCCGAACAGCGATTACGTCGAGAAATCGAAAGAGCAATTGAATTTAATCGGCGCGGCGATTCCCGAATCGAATCCCGAAAGAACGAAAGTTCTCGCGCCGGAGAAAAAGTCGTTCATCGCCAATTTCAGAGACGAGCTTTTCGGACTCTATCCGCTGACGATTGATAAAGACGGAGTTTTGATGACGGACGATTTCGACAAAACAAAGTTTGAACTGGTAGATCAGGTAATCGAGAATCAGGGCGACATCAACCGCTCGCAAATTCCGAATTCACTGACGACGGTGATTTCTCAGCAGAAACCGCAGAAAGAAACGGTCAAAACGCCGACCCCGCAGAAGTAATTTTATAAAAAGAGTTTCGCATTCACCTTGCGAAACTCTTTTTTGCTTTATGAAAGAACTTCCCCCCGAACATCACGCCGAACTCGAAAAGCATTACCGCCAAACGATTATCATTATTTCAGTCCAGGTTTTAGCGGCGGTTATTTTGATCGCCGCGCCGTTTTTTCTCGCGCCGAACGCCGAAAATGTCGCTGCGCCCGAAACCTTGCGGACGCTCTGGATCGTCATCATTTTCATCGCCGTCGGAACACTTCTTTTACGGCGAATGTTTTTCCGCTGGGATCGCCTGCGCGATATCGCTCTGCTGAAAGGTGTCAAAGGGCTTTTGAGAACTTTGCAGTCAAATGCGATAATTTTGACAGTCTTAGCGGAAATGATTGTTATCGTCGGATTTATCATCTCTTTTTTGAGCGGTGAACGGTTCGACACGCTTCGCGCCGGAATCGTCGCGCTGATTCTGCTGGCGATAAACTTCCCGCGTAAATCGGTGTGGGGGAAAATCGCGGCGAATTTACAGGAAATTTAATCGGGTTTGGCGTTTACAAGAAATGTTCAGGAAGTTTTTATGAAGAATAAATTGTTCGCGTTCGCCGTCGTTCTTGTTTCGGGAAGTTTTCAAATCGCGGCGGCGCAAACTCCGCCGCCGCCGACACCGCCGATTTCTCAAACGATTGTTAAAAACGTCGAACAAATTACCGCTCAAAAGCCGGTTTCGCGTCAGCAGCGCGAACGAGCTTACGCCAAACTGCTCGAAGGTCAGCGATACATTTGGAACTTGCGAAACGTGCGGACGGACGCGGCGTTGGAAAGCGGCGCGATTCTTGCCCGCCAATCTTTGCAGCGCGCCGTCGAACTTGACCCGACGCTCGCCGAAGCTTACACTGCGCTCGCCGAACTCGCTAAAAACGCGCCGCCGTATAACATCGAAGACGCGATTACGCTGGCGAACGTCGCCGTCAGAATCAATCAAGACAATTTTGGCGGGCATTTGATTCTCGCGCAACTTTATACTTTTAAAACTCAATTGAATCGCGGAACTTTGGACGCGGCACAGACAGCGAAAGCGATTGCCGAATGGAAGGAAGTCGTGCGGCTTGATTCGCGCAACGCTGAGGCGCACGCTTTTTTAAGCGAATTTTACGGTCGGACGAGCAAACCGGCGGAAAAAATCAATGAGCTGCGAAATTGGGTTGCTTCCGCGCCGCCGATTAACAACGGTTTTTACGGCAGGATTTTTCGCGGCGAATCGCTCACGCCCGAAAGCGCGTCGCTGAAACTCGCCGAGGCTCTCACAAAAGCCGGACAAACACGCGAAGCCGTCGAACTTTTAAGTTTGGCGGTTGCCGACGAACCGAGCAATCAGGAAGCCGTAGATTTGTTGAGCGAAGCCGTTAAATCGGCGGACGAGTCAGTCTCAGCCGCTGCCGTCGAAGCCCTCAAACAAGCCGTTTACGCCAATCCCGCAAACACTTCGCTGATTGTTCTGCTCGCCAAAGTGCAAGCCAAAGCCGGAAAAACCGACGACGCGGCGCAGGTTCTGCAAAACGCCGCGTCGGAACTGACCGTCAAAGACGAAAACTCCGCTGCCAATCTGCAAACGGTCTTAGGTGATATTTTCGCCGAAAAAAATCGTTACGAAGAAGCCGTTACCGCTTACCAAAGTGCTTTAACAATTCGCGGCATCGGCGAAACCGAAGCCGTCGCGCCCGACCGCCGCGATTTTGCGATTCGCCTTTTCGATAAAATAATTCAAACCTATAAAAAAGCCAATCGCCCGAACGAAGCTAAAGCCGTGATAGACCGCGCTCGAATCGTCCTGCGAAAAAGCGATTTGTTCGCTGACAAAGGTTAAAAAGTTTTATTTGCCAGCCGGAAACTAATTTACGAAATCGCCGACAATATAAAGTGCAGAGAAAAGAAAATCGTCGAGTTTTCTTTCGAACCTCTGTTAAATTTACGATCTCGTTTCTGGAAATTGAAACGATTTGCCAATTTCCTATAACTGGCAGCCATCTCTCCCAAGAATAATGCCGACAATTGAATCTGCGGTCTGGTGTGAAAAGCCCGATCGAAAAGCCTTAAACGATAACGGCAACTCCGCAGCGATGCGGAAGACGCAAAATCGTGAATCTCGAAATTTATTTCGAGATTGTCTGATTCCCGAAACTGAGGTTTGAATGACGAATAAATTTTTACTTTTATTATTTTTATCGGTTTTTTCGTCCGGCGCGTTTTCGCAAAACGGCAGCGTCGAAAAGCGTTCGCAGGCATATTTGGTGAGCAGCGGCGATACTCGACCGGCGTTGTCGCGCCCGCGAATCGTCAAAACCGTTGCCGACAAAAATGCGGTCGGCAACTACAAAAAAGATTATCACTTGGAGCGACAGGTTTTTGATTTAATCAATCAACAGCGCATCCAAATCGGCTTGACGACTTTGGAATGGAACGACGAAATTGCCGAAATTGCGCGGGAACATTCGGAGAATATGGCGAATTCTAAATTTTTCAGCCACACGGACTTGCAGGGATTGATGGTTAACGACCGCGCCGACGCGCTCGGATTCAAAAAGTGGCGGGCAATCGGCGAAAACATCGCATATAATCGCGGCTACGAAAATCCGGCGAAGTCGGCGGTCGAAAAATGGATGCAGTCGCCCGCCCACCGCGAAAATTTATTAAACAATCGCTGGCGTGAATCGGGCATCGGCATCGCTGTAACTGCCGACGGAACTTATTATTTCACCGAAGTTTTTCTTTTGCGAAAATAGTTTGAAAATAAAAAATCAGCCGGTGAAGCGAAGTCAATTTGCTTCATCTTTTTTCTTTTCTTATGCTTGGAAGATGCCGAAAAACTCATTCACCTTGCCGTCCTACGCTAAAATAAATTTGCACCTGCGAATTTTGGGCAAACGCGCCGACGGTTTTCACGAACTCTGCACGATTTTTCAAACCGTTTCCCTGTGCGATTATCTGACTTTCGGCGAAAGTGAAATGATAGATTTTACCTGCGACGATATAAAAATTCCGGTTGGCGACGGCAATCTGACCGTCAGAGCCGCCAAACTTTTGCAGGCGAAATTTGATATAAAAAAAGGCGCGAAAATTCACCTCGAAAAGAAAATTCCCGCGCCCGGCGGACTCGGTGGCGGGTCATCGAACGCGGCAATCGCTTTGATCGGACTCGTCAGGCTTTGGAAAATCGAAATCGAGTTTGAAGACTTGTGCAAACTCGGCGCGGCAATCGGCTCGGACGTGCCGTTTTTTTTCTGCGGCGGCACGGCACTCGGCACGGGGCGCGGAACGGAAATAACTCAAATGGAAGATTTTGCCGTCGAAAACCTTTTAATCGTCACGCCGAATGTTGATGTTTCGACCGGAGAAGCCTTCGCGCAAATAAATGCGCCTGACTTGACAAACAAATCCCCAAAAAGTATTCTCAGAATTTGCCGCGATACAGCAGAATCGCCTTATTTACGGCAACCAAACTTGAAAAACGATTTCGAAACGACGGTTTTTGAATTAGAGCCGGAAGCGGCGAGGGTGAAGAAAACACTTCTTGATTGCGGTGCAAAATACGCTTTGATGTCCGGTAGCGGGGCGAGTGTATTTGCCATTTTTGACACGAACGAACAGCGGCAAAATACTTTGAACTCGCTGCAAATCGAGCGAAATTGGCGCGTGTTTCCAGTTGAAACCGTTTCGCGTTCTGCATATCAAACTTCCCTCCGAATTGATAAACATTTCTAATGTTATTGGGGCGTCGCCAAGTGGTAAGGCACCGGGTTTTGGATCCGGCATTCGCAGGTTCGAATCCTTCCGCCCCAGCCATTTTTAGAAAAAAGCGACGGGCAACTTGAAGCACCACAAAGTTGCTCGTCTTTTATTTATTTTGCAGGTTTTCCAGGCAAATGAGCGTTACGGGCAACATCAAAATTTTTTCGGGAAACGCCAATCCGAAACTGGCGGAAGAAATTTGCCACCATTTAAGCTGCGATTTGGGGGCAGCTTACGCCGATAGGTTTTCCGACGGCGAGTTTAATTTTCAAATCGGCGAAAACGTGCGCGGAGCCGACGTTTTTATCGTGCAGCCGACTTGCCCGCCGTCAGATCAGAATTTGATGGAACTGCTGATTATGCTCGACGCTTTTTGCCGCGCTTCAGCCGAGAGAGTTACGGCGGTGATTCCCTATTTCGGTTACGCGAGATCGGACAAAAAAGACCGCCCGCGTGTCCCGATTGCGGCGAAACTAATTGCTAATTTAATCGCCAAAGCGGGCGCACACAGAGTTTTGACGATTGATCTGCACGCGACGCAGATTCAAGGATTTTTTGACATTCCGGTTGACCATTTATATGCCGCGCCGGTCATCGTCAATTACTTCCAGGAAAATCCGATTGACGATTTAATCGTCGTTGCGCCTGACACCGGCGGCGCAGAACGCGCCCGCGCTTACGCAAAACGTCTGAACACCGGCTTGGCATTGTGTGACAAACGACGCGAAAAAGCCAACGTCGCCGAAGTGATGAACATCGTCGGCAACGTCAAAGGCAAAAATTGTTTGATAATTGACGATATGTGCGACACCGCCGGAACGATCTGCAAAGTCGCCGACGCGCTTTACGCCAACGGCGCAAACGACATTTACGCTTGCTTCACGCACGCGGTTCTGTCGGGCAACGCGATTGAAAATTTGCGCGGCTCGCATCTGAAAAAGATCATCGTCAGCAACACGATTCCGCTCTGCGACAAAGGACGGACGCTGAAAGCGGAAGGCAGAATCGAAGTTTTAACAGTAGCGAAACTGCTCGCTTCGGGAATCAAATCAATTCACGATGAAACGAGCGTTTCATCGTTGTTCATATAGTTCAAAGTTTAAGATTCGGAATTTGATATTTAATGTCAAAATCTTAAATCACCAAAAATTATGGCAGATAGAGTTATAGTAAAAGCGGAAAAAAGAGAAGGACGCGGCAAAAACGACGCACGGCGTTTGCGAGTCGCGGGAAAAGTCCCGGTTTCGATTTACGGCGGCGGCGGCGAGACGATTGCGGCAGTCGCGGAATTGAAAGACTTGGCGGCGATTCTGCGTTCGGACACAGGTTCCAACACGATTTTTACGATTGATATGATCGGCGAAGGCACGAACGACGTGATTTTTCACGACCGGCAGATTGACGCGCTGAAAGGTCGTCTGGTTCACGCCGATCTGCGCCGCTTGGCGAAAGGCGAAAAAATCGAAGTTACCGTTCCGATTCACATCGTTGGCGAAGCCGCCGGCTTGAGTGAAGAAGGAGCGGTTCTGAATCAGCCGCTCCGCGAAATCAAAGTTTTGTGCGAGCCGAGCCTGATTCCAGAATTCTACGAAGTTGACGTTACCGAATTAAATGTCGGCGAATCGTTCCACGTTTCCGACTTGAAAGTCGAGAGCGGAGTGGAAATTCAGGAAGATGCGGAATCGGTTATCGCTTCCATCGTCATCGTCAAGGAAGAAGAACTCGAACCGCAGACCGATGCGACGGGCGAACCGGAAGTCGTCGGCAAAGACGGTGAAACCAAACCCGACGCGAGCTAATTTCAGTTTTCAGATTGCGATTAATTTTTGTAATGATGGATTCGTCGCCTGAAACGAACTGGCTGATCGTCGGATTAGGAAATCCCGGCTTGCGCTACGAAAAAACGCGCCACAATCTCGGCTTTATGCTGGTGGACTTGTTGGCGCGAGAATTTCAAACGTCGGTCAAACGCGAAGAATGCCGCGCTTTGATCGGTCGCGCCGAAATTGAAAACCAAACGGTCGAACTCGTTAAGCCGCAGACTTTTATGAATTTGAGCGGTGAGTCGGTCGCTTGCTTTTTGAAGAAGCCCAATCGAAGCGCGAAAAAGTTAATCGTCATTTCCGACGATTTAGCTTTGCCTCTGGGAGCGATTCGCCTGCGGGCGAAAGGTTCGGCAGGCGGACACAACGGTTTGAAATCAATTATTGCGTGTTTAAAAACGGAAGAATTCGTGCGCTTGCGAATCGGAATTCAACCGGAACGCCAATTGCGGGATGTCGCAGATTTCGTTTTGGAGAATTTCTCGAAAACGGATTTGATAAGAGTCGAAGAAGTTTTACAGTACAGCAGCGACGCGATTCGCGCCGTTATCGCAGATGGCTCGGAAAAAGCGATGGCGCGATTTAACTAAGGATGAAGGCTGAGGGATGAAGGATGAAGGATGAAATAAGACGCGAGTTTTAGTCATCCTTCATCCCTCAGCCTTTATCCTCAATAACACAAACCCTTCTTGCTTCATTCATTAGAAATGAGGCTCGAACAGCCAAAAGGAGGAAAGAAATTGGCAGCAAAAAGAGTATATGAGGTGATGTATATCGCCGCGCCGGAGATGGCGGACGAAGACGTTACCAAGCTGAATGAAGCGATTCAGCAGCAAATCGAAAAGGAAGGCGGCACAATCGTCAAAACGGAAGTGATGGGACGACGCAAACTGGCGTATCCGATCAACAAAAAAACCGAAGGGCATTACACGTTGTTTGAAATCGAAGGTTCGGGACAGGAAATTTTTGAACTCGAACGGCGTTTCCGCGTTAACGATGCGGTGATCCGGTTTGTCACGGTGCGCGTTGACGAAGAGCGCAAAACGGCGGCGAAATTAACTGCCAAACGCGAAAAAAATCAAAACCGTCAAAATGGCGGCTCGAACGACTTCAATCGCAATCAGGATTCGGGAAACGAAGTCCGGGACAATCAATAGGAGCAGCAATGGCAGAGAACAGAACAAACGACAACGAAGAAATTCAAATGAACGATATTGATTTGGGCAAAGCGGCGGAACTGAAAAACGAGCGTATGCCGCGCCGCTTTCAACGCCGCCGTCAAGGTCCGAATATCCCGGATTATATTGATTGGAAAGACATAGATTTTCTGCGCCGGTTTATCCCGGAACGCGGAAAAATTATGCCGCGCCGCATCTCGCAGGTTTCCGCTAAAGACCAACGCCGTTTAGCCAGAGCAATTAAACGGGCGCGTTCGATGGCTTTAATTCCGTTCGTGACAGATTAGAAAAAGGAGAATTTACAATTATGGCAACCACTACAGTTCTTCTACGCGAAGACATCGAAAATTTGGGCGGACGCGGTGAAGTCGTGAAAGTGAAAGCGGGTTACGCGCGAAATTTTTTGCTTCCGCAGGGCATTGCGACTTTGGCGACAAAAGCGAATGTCAATCAGATTTCCAGAGAACGCGAAGGTCTCCTGAAAAAAGCGGCGACCGAGAAATCTACGGCGACCGCGCAAGCCGACCAGATGAAAGACATCGTGCTGACGTTTGAACGCAAAGCGGGCGAAACCGGAACTTTATTCGGTTCGGTAACGACCATTGACATCGCCGAAGCATTGCAGGCGAAAGGTTACGAAATTGACCGCCGCAAAATCGTTTTAAAAGACACGATCAAAGAAGTCGGCGACTATACGGCGAAAGTCAAACTTTACCGCGATGTCGCTTTGGATATTCCGGTAAAAGTTACGGCGGAAGGCGCGGCGGCAACGCCCGCGAAACCTGAAACCGCAGATTCACAAGAAAAAGTTGTGGAAGATTCTGTGGAAAACACCGGCGAAGAAACCGAAAGCTAATAAAGACGGGCAAAACGAACAGAGCCGAATCTTTGTTTGTCGGCTTGGTTTATATTATCATCGAAGACTGCAAGTTTTTAGCTTGCAGTCTTTTTTTATCAGAGATCACAACAATAGATAATTGGCAGAAGCAGTCGGCAAGTCGGTTTCGGTTTACGATATTGAAACTTACTCCTAAAACTGCCGACTAAATAATGGCAACTCCATATCCCGAATCAACCCGCGAACAATTTCTCGAAAAGCCGCTGCCGTCCAGTCCCGACAGCGAGCGCGTGATTCTGGGCGCGATTCTCCTCGACAATGAACTCATCACGCAGGCTATCGAACAGCTTTCCGCCGACGATTTTTATTCGCCGAATAATCGTCGGATTTTCAGAGCAATGCTCACGCTATTTGAAAAAGGCGACCGCATTGACCCGATTCTGATCGGCGAAGAACTCAAAAAAGAAGGCGCGATAGACTCCATCGGCGGCGTGGCGACGATTACGAATCTGACCTACGGCTTACCGCATTTCTCCAACATTTTCGATTACACCAAAGTCGTCAAAGGCAAGGCAATGAGCCGCAACCTCATCAAAGTCTGCAACCAAATCACCAGCGAAGCCTTAGCCGAAGAAGATGATGCCGAAGTGATTCTCGACAACGCCGAACGGATGATTTTTGCTTTGGCAGATGAAAAAACTCGGCAGGGATTTTCGCACATTCAGCCGATTGCCGAAACCGTTCTCGCCAAAGTGCAGGAATTCGCCAAACGCGAATCGCACGCGCTAACCGGACTTTCAACCGGCTTTCGAGACTTGGACGAGAAAACTTCCGGCTTACAGCCGACCGATTTAATCATCGTCGCGGCTCGACCGTCAATGGGAAAATGCCTCGGCGCAAGTAGTGAAATACTTGAACTTAACGGAAACATCACAACTATCCAAGAAATCTTCAATCGAAAGGAAGCCGAGTTACTGACGCTTCAAAATAACTTTAAATTTGCGGCGACAAAAGCGAGTAATTTTATAGATGACGGAATTAGACCCGTCTTTCGCGTCGCAACCAAACTCGGACGGCGAATCGAAACAACAATTACACATCCATATCTAACTATCAACGGTTGGCGCAAACTCGAAGAATTAAAGGTCGGCGATAAAATTGCCGTTCCGCGAATTTTGAATGTCTTCGGGCAAAACGAATGGCGCGAATGTGAGATTAAAATTTTGGGTTACTTGTTGGGCGGTGGCTGTTTGACTAAAAACTCGCCTGAATTTACGGTCGGGAAAATTAAATTAAAAGACGATTTTATCAAAGCCGTCAGCGCGTTCGGTGAAGTTGAAGCCGTTCAGTCAAATTCGTTTAATCGAACTTTATCATATCGCGTTCGCAAAATCGGCGGTAAAACCAGAGGCGCAAACGCACTGACCGTTTGGCTGAAAAAACTCGGCGTTTTCGGGTGCAGCAGCCACACAAAATTTATCCCGAAAGAAGTTTTTACGCTTAAAAGAGAACTCGTCGCAACTCTCCTGAATCGCCTTTTTTCAACCGACGGCTGGGCGAGCGTTCTGGCAAGCGGGCAAGTTCAATTGGGTTTTGCATCGGTCAGCGAAAAAATGATTCGGCAGGTTCAGCATCTTCTTCTACGTTTCGGCGTAATCGGTAAATTAAAAAAACGCGCCGTCAAATATAAAGACGGCAGGAATCCGGCGTGGCAGATTGATATTACCGACGCGCTTTCCGTCAAAACATTCATCTGTGAAATCGGCACTTTCGGGAAGGACGCGGCGTTAAAACTCGCATCGGAAAAACTCGAAAATCGGAATTATCAAACAAATGGCGATTTGATTCCGGTTGAAATCTGGAAAAACTTTGACAAAGCGAAAGGCGCAGAGTCGTGGTCATCGCTGGCGCGTCGCGCAGAGATAAAAGGTCATACGAACATTCACGTCGGAAAACGTGCGGCTTCGCGCCATCGGCTGAACGATTTGGCAGCGGCTTTGGAAAATGAATCCCTGCAAAATTTGGCGGCGAGTGAAGTTTACTGGGACGAAATCGCTTCCATCGAATACGTCGGGAATAAACAGGTTTATGATCTGACGATTCCCGAAACACACAACTTTGTTGCCAACGATATTTGCGTTCACAACACGGCTTTATGTTTGACTTTAGCGCAGAACGCCGCGATTTTGGAGAAGGCGGTCGTGGCGGTTTTCTCGCTTGAAATGTCGAAAGAGCAGCTCGTGATGCGAATGTTGAGTTCCGAAGCCAGAGTTGACGCGCATCGTTTTCGCACCGGATATTTGACGCGAGACGAATGGGGCAGACTCGCCGAAGCCATCGGAACGCTGTCGAACGCGAAGATTTTTATTGACGACACGCCGGGAATTTCGGTGATGGAGATGCGGGCGAAAACCCGAAGATTGTTTACCGAACAGAAAAAACTTGACTTAATCGTCGTAGATTATCTGCAACTGATGTCGGGCGGCAAACGAAGCGAATCGCGCCAGCAGGAAGTTTCACTGATTTCGCGTGAACTCAAAGGTTTAGCCAAAGAAATGAACGTGCCGGTCGTCGCCCTGTCGCAGTTGTCCCGTGCGCCCGAAGCGAGAAATCCGCCGCGTCCGATGATGTCTGATTTGCGTGAGTCGGGCAGCATCGAGCAGGACGCGGATGTCGTCGCGTTTATCTATCGTGAAGATTATTACAAACCGTCGGAAGAAAACGCGGGCATCGCCGAACTGCTGATCGCCAAACAGCGCAACGGTCCGACCGGAACGGTGAAACTCGCTTTTCTGCGGGAATTTACCAGATTTGAAAACTATTTCGGCGAACAATAAAGAATTCGTGCGCTTATAGTTGCGATTGGCGATTCTTGGCAGTATTTTTAACGTAAAATCACTTTCAAAATTTGGAACAGAAATATGAGCGAAGATTTACGGTATCCGATAGGGAAGTTCGTCAAGCCGGACGAAATCACGTCCGAATCGAGAAAAGAGTTGATCGGCGAAATCGTCGAACTGCCGGATAAATTGAAGTCGGCGGTGAACGATTTGAGCGACGAGCAACTCGATACGCCGTATCGTTCCGAAGGCTGGACGGTGCGGCAGACGGTTCATCACGTGGCGGACAGTCATTTGAATTCGCTGGTTCGATTCAAACTCGCGCTGACCGAAACCGCGCCGACGATTCGCCCGTATTACGAAGATCGCTGGGCGGAATTGAACGACAGTTTTTTGCCGCTCGAATCTTCGATAAAAATTATCGAAGGCTTGCATCATCGCTGGACGACGGTTTTGAATGCGATGTCGGACGCGGATTTTCAAAGAACGCTCCTACATCCCGATTCGGGCGAGTGGACGCTCGAAAAAATGCTCGCGCTTTATGCGTGGCACGGCAGACATCACACGGCGCACATCACGAGTTTGCGGGAGAGAAACGGTTGGTAACTTGAAATTTCAAAACTCTGTGTGCTCTGCGCCTCGGCGTGAAGCATTTCTTCTTGAAGAGCGCGCGGAAAATTTATCGAAGGAGAAATAATAATGTCGGAAAATGCCGGACAAAATCGTCTGTTATCGCTCGATGTTTTTCGCGGAATGACTATCGCGGGAATGGTTTTGGTCAACAATCCGGGAACGTGGAGTGCGATTTACCCGCCGCTCGAACACGCCGAATGGCACGGCGCGACACCGACCGATTTAGTGTTTCCGTTTTTTTTATTCATCGTCGGCATTTCGATTTCGCTGGCACTCGGCAAACGGGTCGAATCGGGCGGCATCAACCGCGATATTTATCTGAAAATCTTTCGCCGCTCGCTGATAATCTTCGGACTCGGATTATTTATGGCGGCGTTTCCTTTTTACAATTTCGTCAAAGGTGAATGGCTCGACGTTTCAAACTTGCGAATTATGGGCGTTTTACAGCGCATCGCGGTTTGCTACTTGATTTCGTCGCTGATTTTTGTCCGCACGAACTGGAAACAGCAGGCGATCATTGCCTCCGTGCTTTTGCTGGTTTATTGGGCGTTGATGACTCTGATAAACGTGCCGGGCTGTGAAATTACGACTTTCAACGACAAGGCTTGCAATCTCGCGGCGTATCTCGACCGCCTGATTCTGACTGAAAATCATATCTGGAAATCGGCAAAGGTTTTCGACCCGGAAGGCATTCTTTCGACGATTCCGGCGATTGCTACGACGCTTGCCGGAGTTTTGTGCGGACATTGGCTGCGGCGTGAAAAAGAACACCACGAAAAAGTCGCCGCGCTGTTCTTTTTCGGATTGGCGGCGACAGTTACCGGCTGGGTTTGGAGCTTCTGGTTTCCGCTTAATAAAGCCCTCTGGACGAGTTCTTATGTTTTCTACACCGCCGGTTTAGCGTTGTGTATATTGGGTTTCTGCTACTGGCTGATTGACATCAAAGGCTACCGAAAATGGGCGAAACCGTTTTTGATTTTCGGTGTCAACGCGCTCGCGCTGTTCGTTTTTTCCGGCTTGACGGCGAAACTGATGGGAATCATCAAAGTCGGCGCGGACACGGACGGCAAATCAATCTCTCTGCAAAGCTGGATTTTCAAAACGATTTTTCTGCCGTTCGCCGCTCCCATCAACGCTTCTTTGATGTTCGCCGTCAGCTATATTTTGCTGTGGCTGTTTTTAATGTGGCTTTTATACCGCAAGCGAATTTATATCAAAGTTTAAAAAGTTCAGAGTCCACGCTTGAGCGTGTTCTTCCGCCAGCGAAGCGCGGCAGAGAAGACAAACTGAAGTTTGGACTCTGAACTCTTTAAAGATTAAATGCGCGAATCTCGTTTGCCAGTTCAGTTTCCAGCCGCGTTTTTTCCGATTCCGATGCCGCTCGTTCCTTTTCCATTGTTTCAAGGCGCGTTTCCTGGTCGTTGGCTTTGGCGATGTAGCGCGCAATCAGCGTTTTTGCTTCGGGCGTTTTCGACAGCGTTTCGATGTTTTCGCGCAGACGTTTTTGATCCGCTTCGATTTTCTCGACTTCATCGTCGAAAGCTCCCATCTTTTCAACTATTTGGTTAATTTTAATCCGCAAGTCAATCAGTTTTTCGAGCCGCGCTTTGGTTTCGGCGTTGATGTAGCGGCGCGTCAAAAATAATTCCAAATCGCTGCGCGAAAGATTGGTCAGGGCGTAGCTGTCCATCAAAGCCTGCTGTTCGGAAACGGCGATCTCCTTTTTATCGAACGCCGCCAGCTCGATTTTGAAACGATAATAACGCGCCGTCGTGATGTCGGGTTTCGGCGTGTCGTCCGACAGCAGCCAGCCGTTTCGCACCGGATATTCGATGAAAACCGTGCGCGGTCGGTCGGTTTGATTTTGCAGAGAATAAGTTTTGCGCTCCTGCCGAAAGTAATGAACCTGAAACGTGCCGTTCAAAACCTTGATTAGTTTGGCGGGCGAGCTGTCCGAATCCTGTTTGACCGTGACCAAAGTTCCCAAATCGAGCGCGTAGGAAATAAACCTTTGTTCTTTGGGTTTCAGGCGTTCCATCAACGCCTCGCCCGCGTAAGAATCCTTGTCTAAAACGGTGAGCGAGCCGCCTTCGAGCGTCAGCGCGGTCGTGTTGACCAGACGCATTCCGCCCATCGGACGGTCGCGCCGAACGGCTTCGTTGTAAATCGAAACGCGCTCGCCGTCCATCGTCGTCTGGACAATCGGGATCAAAGCCGAACGGTCGCGCATCACGGTCACGGGCTGTTCGATTTTATATTCAAACAAATCGCCGATCTCCTCGCCGGTCGCCGCCGTCGTTACGCCGGAATTATTATTCCGCAAAGCGTCGCTGACGGAAGTCGTGGTCTCCGCGCCGTCAACAGCCATTGAATTATTTGAGACACCCGGCGTTAAAGTCATAAAATTTTGAACTTGTCTGCCGTTCACCGGCAACTCCTGAACTTGTCTTTGAGTAACATTGGTTTGTATGCGATTTTCGGATGTGTCAACTATTCCGCTTCCGTTGCCGTATCCGACACCTGCGCCGCCTTCTTCGTAAATCTGCGGCGTTAATTTCAAATCATCGGGAATCGGCACAATCGGACGATAACGATAAAACGGCTGCTGAATCGGCTGTATAAACGAAATCGGCGTTCCCGAAACCAGCGATAATTTGACGTTTTTCCAATCCTCGTCGCTGACGTTATCAACAATCGCCCAGCCCTGAAAAAACGGTTTGCCCGCCTGGTCAAGCACGACGCGATACGTCGTTTTCCAAATCGGCGCGGCAATCGTGTAGCTGACGATCATCTCGCGCTGTCCCGCGCC
>JAYVGL010000176.1:0-4613 GCA_043772175.1 Pyrinomonadaceae bacterium
GACAAACCGTTCGTGGCGATCAACTGCGCGGCGATTCCCGAAACGCTTATCGAAGCCGAGCTTTTCGGCTACAAACGCGGCGCGTTCACCGGCGCGACGCAGGAATCAAAAGGCAAATTTGAAGAAGCAAACGGCGGCACATTATTTTTGGACGAAATCAGCACGATGCCGCTCGCTTTGCAAAGCCGTTTGCTGCGCGTGTTGCAGGAACAGGAAATCACGCGGCTCGGCGAAAACACGACGCGCAAAATCAACGTCCGCATCATCGCCGCGACGAACGAAAATCTGTCCGAACTAATCAAACGTAACGAATTCCGCGAAGATTTGTATTATCGGCTGGCGGTCGTGCCGATCAATTTGCCGCCTTTGCGGACGCGGCGCGAAGATATTCCGCTTTTGACCGAGCATTTTCTTAAAAAATCAATCGCCAAACACGACATCAAACCCTTAAAAATCGAGCGCGAAGTTTTCGACGTATTTTTTAAATATTCTTGGATGGGCAACGTCCGCGAACTCGAAAACGTCGTCGAACGAATGGTCGTGCTGTCGAACGACGCAACTTTGTCACTCAGAGACGTTCCCGAAAACCTGAGAAATCCCGAATCGTCGGCGGATCACCGCTGGTTTACGCTGCCGAACGAACCGATCAATCTCGAATCGGTCGAAAACGAAATTATCCGCGAAGCGTTGCAGCGTTTCGACAAAAACCAATCGCAGACGGCGCGTTATTTGGGAATCACGCGCAGCGCTTTGATTTACCGGATGCAGAAATATGGCTTGGAATAAGTTGAAATCCAACAATAAAAGCAGCGGTGAACGCGAATTTTTTCTGACGATTTCGCCGCGCCGCCGCGTTTCCGTATCGTTTGTCATCGCGCTGTCCATCGTTCTCGTGACGGTTCTGCATTTTCTCACGCCGCTCGATCAAATCGTCTGGCACGAAATTTATCAGAGACTTTATTACGTTCCGATTATCGCCGCCGCGCTCCTGTTCGGACTGCGCGGCGGACTTGCCGCGTCCTTGTTCACGACGCTGATTTATATTCCGCACATTTTTCTGCACTGGCAGAACGGACATTTCGATTATTCGATTAACCAATACGCCGAAATCGTGATTTTCAATTTCGTCGGCGGCATAATGGGCGCACTCGGCGACCGTCTCAAACAGGCGCGAATCCGCGCCGAACGCAACGCCGTCGAACGGCAGAACGCCTATGACGAACTGCAAAAAACTTTCGCGCAGCTTTTGCAAGCCGAAAAACTTTCGTCGCTAGGCGAACTCGCCGCCGGCATCGTCCACGAAGTCCGCAACCCGCTGGCTTCGATCAAAGGCGCGGTCGAAATTCTCGAAGACGAGCTAAAACCCGACAGCCCGCGCCGCGAATTCGCCGTTTTAGCAAAAAAGGAAGTTGACCGGCTCGACAAACTCGTCGGCGAATTTTTGCGTTTCGCGCGCCCGGCGACGCTTTCGGTCAAGGCGACCGATTTGAACGAAACCGTTTTTTCGGTCGCTTCGCTCATCGAAAATCAAGCGGCGGCGCAATCAATTTCGATTGAAAAAAGATTGGTTGAAAATCTGCCGATGGTTACGATTGATGCCGAACAAATCAAACAGGTTTTACTGAATCTCGCCATCAATTCCCTACAGGCGATGGAGAGCGGCGGACGACTGGTTTTTCGCACTTTTGAAAGCGGAGAATTCTGCGTCGTCGAAGTCGAAGATACCGGTGGCGGAATCAAACCGGAACTGCGGTCGAAGATATTCGACCCGTTTTTTACGACCAAAGAAAAGGGAGTCGGTCTCGGTCTCTCCATCGCCCATAAAATCGCGGCACAGCACAACGGTCAATTATCCGTCTCGGATAAAAACGGCGTAACGACTTTTTCGTTGCAAATACCGAAAAATCAGGTTTTTTTGATGCTCGGCTTAAATTAACAAAATGCCGTTCGCTAAGTTTAATGACTGGCGATGGGAGAAATATGAAGTAAGTCTTTTGATGTATAAAGGCGAGCCTCAAGTCGAACTCGCTTTCCCTAACCCCTTGCTCGGCTAAAAATTTGGCGAACCTCTTCCGCACCATTGATTATCTGGAATGCTCGGCTCGGCAATCCTACGGTTAAAACCAATGTGGCACGATTTGCTGTGTTTTCCCGATAGAGTATCAGAAGAGCTGGTTTTTGTGATTTTAGGGTCTATGGTAGCAAAAGTAATTAGAGCGAATGTCGCTCCGGCAATTTTAACAGTAACCGAAACAGTTGTTCTTTGCGATGATTAAACCGATATTCCGATTCTTTCAAATGCAAATAGAAGGTGTGTTCCGACACGCCGTTGAACTTTTGCAAGCGTCGCTCGGCACGAATGTTCATCCGGTTCTCGATTCGATTTTCGGCGGCTGGGTTTTAACCGGCGCGAACACGATGACGAGCGGGCAGCCGATAACTTTCCGCTACGGTCCGTCGCCGGTGACGAACAACCTGCCGACGTTTCTGGGCGGTGTCGCCTTGCGCCCGAACGTCGTTTGCAATCCTGTCAACCGCGAAAATCGCCCGAATCCGACGACCGGCTATTTCGTCCGATCATGTTTGACGACTCCGACTTTAGATCAACCGTTCGGCAACGCGGGGCGCAACATCGCCCGCAGCGACAATTATTTTAGTTTCGATCTGGGCGTGCATAAACAGTTTCGTCTTCCAATCAACGAGAAAACGCGCCTCGAATTTCGCACCGAGTTTTTCAATTTATTCAACCGCACGAATTTTCAAGCCGCCAACCCCGACATCACGAGCGCGGCGTTCGGCAACATCAGCAGCACGTTTCCGGCGCGTCAGATTCAACTCGCGTTGAAGTTTACTTTTTAGAAAATATTAAAGTTTTCTACTAAGTTTCTAAAATAAAGACGCGCCGCTGTAGTTTCCGCCGAATGACAGCGGCGCGGCGCAATCGAAAATCAATCTTATATTATGATGAAGAAAACGATTCTTTTTATTTTTTGATGCTTTCAACCAACGAGTCTGCCCAAACAATCGAAAAGTTCGACATTCAAGGTCATCGAGGAGTGCGCGGTTTGATGCCCGAAAATACGATTCCGGCATTTTTGAAAGCACTCGATTTGGGCGTTGACACGCTCGAACTCGATATTGTCGTCAGCCGCGACGGAAAATTAGTCGTCTCACACGAGCCATTTTTCTCGTCCGAGATTTCGCTCGACCCGCGAGGTCAAAAGATTCAGACGGAAAGGCAAGTTGACTACAACATTTTCAAAATGGATTACGCCGAAATCAAACTTTTTGATGTCGGAAGTTTAGGAAACCGACGTTTTCCCAAACAGCAGAAAATCAAAACGTGTAAGCCGCTTCTTTCGGAAGTTTTCGCGGAGACGCAAAAATATGCAAAAGCGAAAAGACTTAAAAGCGTGATGTATAACATCGAAACGAAATCAACGACGGCGGGCGATAATATTTACAATCCGCCGCCCGCCGTTTTTGCAAAATTGCTTTGCGATGAAATCATCAAAAACAAAATGCAAAGGAGCGTTACCGTTCAATCGTTCGATGTGCGGACTTTGCAGGAGTTCAAAAAATTTCCAGTAAGAATACCGCTCGTGCTGCTCGTCGAAAACCGGGACGGCATCGAAAAAAACATCGAGCGATTGGGTTTTCAGCCCGACGTTTACAGTCCGAACTTCGCGCTCATTGACGACGCGACGGTAAAATACTGCCGTGAAAAAGGAATAAAAATCATTCCCTGGACGGTCAACGAAATCACCGACTTAGAGCGAATGAAAAAATTTAATTTGGACGGAATCATCACGGATTATCCCGACCACGCGGTAAAAATTTCTAGAAAATGAACTGGCGCGAAGGCGTTTGCTTTGCCTGCGGACATACAAAATTCTTTGCCTGTGCAAACAGGTCGCCGCGTCAAAGATTTTCGTTATTCGCGCCGAGTACTCTTTCGCTTGATAATGCTTGCTGCTCGGAACTTAAAGGAAACGGCAAATTTCGGTTTCAAAATTTAATCGTTCCTTACAGGTTTAACTAATCTTTTTATTGTTTTTAACGCCGGACAAACTCGAATCGCATCGCCCCAACTTTCGTCTCCCTGTAATTATTATCATCGAGAGGCTGAATTAAACTTAGAAGCTGTTTGGAAACTCTTGAGTTCCAGAGGAATGAAATGTTGCCAGCTAAAATATCCGACAGATTCTTTCGAGTTCCAGCGGAACGACATATTTTAATGCCGTTCCGCTGGAACTCGAAAGAAACTTCTCGTTGATTTCTACAAACATTTCGCTCCGAGAACGCTGACTTCGGAGTTTTCAAACAGCTTCTTAAAGAGTTTAGTGAAAGTTTTCTTCACGCCAGTTAGTCAACTTCTTGCCTTTTTTAACCACAAGTTAACCTCGACTTAAATAAAATGTAATGGTGCCGCCCCGATACTGAAATTTCATTTATTCGGTCAAAAACAAAATTAAAGAACGACCTTAAAAGGATGTAACATGAAATTCAAAATTATCTTTTGGGCGGCGACGTGTTTTTTGCTGCCGACCACAATTTTAAAGGCGCAATCACAGCTCGGCGCGGGCGCGGTCAGCGGTGTTATCGAAGACACC